>JAJZYZ010000039.1 GCA_021797815.1 Bacillota bacterium | reverse complement strand
TCTCGTTCTCCGCCTCATCAAACGCGCGGACGGAGGCGCTGTCTCCGTCCTCCAGCCATCGATAGTCATCGGTGATTTGGAGCCCGTGGACGACGTCGGTGACGGGCTCACGCCGGATATGCCTGTTGGTCATCATGCCCTCCACAAATTTAACGACAACTTAACCCAAATTGTTGTGCACTTTGACGCGATCCCGGGTACAATATCAACAGAGACAGGATCCACGACGAGCAACTCGAGGATCCGACCGAAGACAGAAAGGGGGTGCTGCAATGACCATGCGCGAATGCTCCAGCTGCCGCCGCACGATCAACGTCGGTTGGTCTGTCTTGGGACGGTCCCATAGCGCCAACATCCTGTGCCCGGCGTGCTCGGGCCGGATGGAGCTCGACCGCCTTACCGCTTACCGTACGCCCGCCCGGCCCTACTAAGCCAGACGGGCCTAGCGGCTCCACAGCGCCCGCGCGAAGAAGAGCAGGTTGGCCGGACGCTCCGCGAGCCGCCGCGTGAAATATGCGTACCAGTCGGTGCCATAGGGAATGTAGACGCGCGTCCGATATCCCTCGCGGGACAGCTCCCGCAAGCTCCCCAGATTAATCCCATACAGCATCTGAAACTCAAAACGGTCGCGCGGCACATCGTGGGCGCGAATGTACCGGAGCGCGCCCCCAATCATCCGCTCGTCATGGGTGGCGATAGCGGTATAGTGGCCCGCCTCCAGCGACATCTCCACCAGCCGCACGAAGTTATCGTCTACATCGGCCTTCGATGGGTAGGCACGCTCGGAAGGCTCACTGTACGCGCCCTTGACGATCCGGAAGTTTCGCGGCTCGTCCGACAGCGCGCCCAGGTCATCGACAGAGCGCCGCAGGTAGGCCTGCAGGACGGTGCCGACATGGCCGGGAAACTCTCTCCAGAGCTCACGAAAGATATCGAGCGTCACGCTGGTGTGAGTGGAATCCTCCATGTCGATGCGCACAAAGTTCTGATGGCGCGCCGCCGTCTCGACCAGCGCACGCGTTTCCGAGACGCCGAGGTCATGGTTGATATCGAGGCCCATCATCGAGAGCTTCAGGGATACGTTCGCGTCCAGCTGCTCTTTCTGGATGCGGGTCTGAAGCTCTCCGTAGGCAGCGGCCGCCGCCTGAGCCTCCCCCACGTCGCGAACACTTTCCCCCAGATGGTCGAGCGTGGCGGCGATTCCCTCGGCGTTCATGGCGCGCGTCGCGGCCACCGCCTCCTCAAGCGTCTCCCCGGCCACAAATCGGCGCGCCCCCATCTGAAACCCGTAGCGTTTGACCGTCTGCGACACCACGCGGCTGTCCGCGACGCTCAGGATCACCTGGCGAAACATGGCTTCCTCTTCCCCCCGGAGCATCCGGCGTTCATAATCAGCGGACCGGTGTCTTCAAGGCCCTATCATTGTCGGAATCCCTTCCGAAGAAATCAATCCGCTCCAGCGTGAGTCCGTGCGCCGGGGCCACCTCGGCGGCTTTAAACCCCCGCGGACACAGGAGGCCCTCACGGACCAGTCCCGGCCGCCTGCCCCCCGCATCCGCGACCATGGCTCCTACCATGATCCGCACCATGTGATAGAGAAACCCGGTGCCGGTGACCCGGAACACATAGGCCCCCCGATCGGCGTGCCAGCGGGCCGCCAGGATGGTGCGCACCGTCGTCCGCGCACCTGATCCCTCCCCGCGAAAGGCATAGAAATCGTGCGTGCCTAAAAAAAGGCGCGCACGCGCGTCCAGTGCCTCCAGGGACACGGGATCTGAGACCGCCCAGCTGTGGGCGGCCAGCCACAGATCGGTGCTGCCGCCCGGCACGATGCGGTAGGAGTAGGTTTTCGACCCGGCGTGACGGATGTCAATGCCTTCCGGGACTATCGCGACCTCGCGCACCCGCACGTCCTGAGGGAGGCGCCCGTTCAGCGCCGCCAGGAGTCGGCCGGTCGGCACCGCACAGTCATCGGGCGCCCACAGGGCGACCTGCCCTTCGGCGTGCACCCCGGCGTCCGTCCGGCTGGCGCCGGCAACGGCCGCGCGACGCCCGGTGATCTGGCACAGGGTCTCTTCCAGTACGCCCTGCACCGTACGCCGACCGGGCTGGCGCTGGAACCCGTGAAAGCCGGCCCCTTCGTAGGCCAGGATCAATTTGTAGGCCATGGCAGATAGATCAATCGCTCCGGCAAAGAACAGGCCGCCGGAGGCCGCTAGACCAACTCGATGATGGCCATCGGGGATCCGTCTCCCTGACGCGGCGCGGTCCGCATGATGCGGGTGTAGCCGCCCGGGCGGTCCGCGTAGCGCGGTCCGATCGTGTCAAAGAGCTTCTTCAGGACACTCTCATCCAACAGGTAGGCGGCGGCCTGCCGGCGCGCGTGAAGATCGCCGCGCTTTGCCAGCGTGACCATTCGCTCGGTGTAAATCCGCGCCTCTTTGGCCCGTGTCACGGTCGTCGTGACGCGCTCATGCAAGAGGATGGATGTTACCAGATTCCGCAAGAGCGCACGCCGCTGGTCATGGGGACGGCTCAATTTGCGCACGGTTGCCACAGCTCCTTCATCAAACTAAACGGTCACGGGAAGCCTTTCGCGCCACTCTGGGCGGATTCACTCCTCCGACGGGCGAAGGGTGAGACCCAGGGCGGCCAGCTTCTCCTTGACTTCCTCCAGAGACTTCTTGCCGAGGTTCCGGACTTTCATCATGTCCTCGTCGGTCTTGTTGGTAAGCTCGCCCACCGTGTTGATGCCGGCCCGTTTGAGGCAATTGAACGACCGGACGGAGAGGTCAAGCTCCTCAATCGGCATCTCCAACAGCCGATCGCGCTTGTCTTCCTCGCGGTCCACGCCAATCTCCACGGTCTCCGACGCGTCGGACAGATCCACGAACAGGCGCAGGTGGTCGGCCAGAATCTTGCCGCCCATTGATACGGCTTCCTCCGGCGACAGGGTGCCGTCGGTGGTCACCTCCAGCGTCAGCCGGTCATAGTCTGTGATGTTGCCGACGCGGGTGTTCTCCACCCGCCAGTTCACACGGCGCACGGGGCTGAAGATGGAGTCGATGGGAATGACGCCGATGGCCGCATCGGGCTTCTTGTTGCGGTCGGCCGCCGTATATCCGCGGCCCCGCTCCACTGTCATCTCCATCGAGAGGTGGGCGCCCTCGTCCAGGTGAGCCACCACCTGCTCGGGGTTCACCACCTCGACATCGGGGTCACTGACAATGTCGCCCGCGTACACCACGCCGGGTCCATCCTTTGTGATCTGAACCAGGTGCGGCTCCTCCGAGTACATGCGCAACGCCAGCTGCTTGACGTTGATGATGATCTCGGTGGTGTCTTCCACCACGCCCGGAATCACCGAAAACTCGTGCAAGACTCCCTCAATCCTTACGGTGGTCACGGCACTGCCCGGCAGCGAGGACAGCAAAACCCGCCGGAGTGAGTTGCCGAGCGTGATGCCGTACCCGCGCTCGAGCGGTTCTACCGCAAACACGCCAAACGTCGCGTCCTTGCCATCGTCGATCCGGTGGATCTCCGGCCGCTGCTTCTCGATCTCGGTCATGGCCTGCCCCAGACGGGGCGCGCCCCCCTTTCTCTCAGTCCCTAACGGGAATAGAGCTCGACCACCAACTGGTCCTGAACCGGCACGTCAATCTCCTCACGATTGGGAAGACGCAGGACGGTGCCCTTTAGATTCGGCAAGTCCGTTTCCAGCCATGCCGGCACCCCGCGCCCGGTCTCCTCGCGGGTCACGGCGAACTGGCCCTTCTGGCGAGACCGCTCGCGCACCTCGACGACGTCGCCCACGCGAACCGAGAACGAGGGGATGTCCACCTTCTTGCCGTTGACCAGAAAGTGTCCGTGGCGGACCAGCTGACGGGACTCGGGCCGGGACCTGGCCAGTCCCATGCGATATACGACGTTGTCGAGCCGGCGTTCCAGGAGCTGGGCCAAGGCCGTGCCGGTCACGCCCTTCTGGCGCTCCGCCTTTTCGAAGTAACGGCGGAACTGCGCTTCCATTACGCCATACGTACGCCGCATCTTCTGCTTTTCACGCAGCTGCACCCCGTACTCGGACAGCTTGCGGCGTCCCTGGCCATGCTGACCGGGCGGAAAAGGCCGCCGGCTTACCGGGCATTTGTCCGTGAAACATTTGTCGCCTTTCAAGTAAAGCTTGGTGCCCTCCCGGCGGCAAAGGCGGCATACCGGTCCCGTATAGCGAGCCATGGGTTCCTCCCTCTTGTGCCTTCTTCTACTTTTCCACTTTCGGCTCCGCACCGGTCGCGTGCGGCATGCCTCGCTCGGGGCCCCTTCGGTACCAGACTGGCGCCTCTTTGCCTGTCACTACACGCGGCGGCGCTTGGGCGGCCGGCATCCGTTGTGCGGTATGGGCGTCACATCCTTGATGAGGCTCACTTCCAGGCCGGCTGCCTGCAAGGACCGGATGGCGGCTTCGCGCCCCGCACCGGGTCCCTTCACGAACACCTCGACCTCGCGGAGCCCGTACTCCATCGCCCCGCGCGCAGCCGACTCGGCCGCCATCTGGGCGGCATAGGGCGTGCTCTTCCTCGATCCCTTGAAGCCGGCCTGACCGGATGACGCCCACGAAAGGGCGTTTCCCTGAGGATCGGAAATGGTGACAATGGTGTTATTGAACGTGGAACGGATATGGGCGATGCCGCGTTCTATGTGGCGGCGGTCACGGCGTTTGGCCCTGGTGGTCCGGCGCGCTGGCATTCAATCCTCCCCTTCTGCTGTCCTCTTTAGTGTGTGCGCTCGGGTCGCGTCCCGTTCATCAGCGTTTGCGCCTGACCCCGACCGTGCGCTTCGGTCCCTTGCGCGTGCGCGCGTTGGTCTTGGTGCGCTGGCCGCGGACCGGAAGCCCGTGGCGGTGGCGGTAGCCGCGATAGGTGCCGATGTCGACGAGACGCTTGATGCTGAGCTGCACCTCACGCCGGAGATCGCCTTCGACCCGATAGTTCTGGTCGATAACTTCCCGGATGCGGTTTATCTGTTCCTCGGTCAACTCGCGCACCCGGGTGGCCGGATCGACGGCGGCGGTTTCCAAGATCCGCCGGGAGAGAGACCAGCCAATCCCGTAAATGTACGGCAACGCCGCGTCAATCCGCTTGTCGCGCGGTAGGTCGATCCCTGCGATACGTGCCATCCCGTTACTTCCTCGCCCTCAGTGTGTAAGATGCCTCAGCCCTGCGCCTGCTTGTGCTTCGGGTTCTCGCAGATCACCATCACGCGCCCGTGCCGCTTGATGACCTTGCACTTCTCGCACATGGGCTTGACCGATGCGCGCACTTTCACGGCCCTGCTCCTTCCCTCTACCGGAACCGATAGGTGATGCGGCCCCGCGTGAGGTCGTAGGGAGACAGCTGAACCGTCACCCGGTCGCCTGGCAGCACTCGGATGAAGTTCATCCGAATCTTGCCCGACACATGCGCCAGCACGTGGTGGCCATTGGTCAATTCGACTCGAAACATGGCGTTCGGCAAGGTTTCGATGACGGTGCCCTCCACCTCGATCGCGTCATCCTTGGCCATCCGGTTCCCCCCTCCCGACCTCGAGTGCCGTCACCCGAGTAAAATTCCGAAAGCCCGGCGATGCTCTCTCGCGATGAGCATGAGAGCCCCCGAGGACGCGTCCCCGAGCGCTCTACCCATTCGCCTATTGTACCTCATGGACCGGCTCCTCGGAAAGTCGCGTCAACACTTCCACGCCTTGTTCGCCGACAAACAGCGTGTGCTCAAAGTGGCAGGCGCGGCTTCCATCGCGCGTGACCGCCGTCCACCCGTCCGGCAGCACCCGCACGGCATACCCACCCTCCGCCACCATGGGTTCGATGGCGAGGGCCATGCCGGGCCGGATGCGGGGGCCGAGGCCACGGGTCCCGTAGTTGGGCACCTGGGGATCCTCATGCATGGACCGCCCCACCCCATGACCCACAAAGTCACGGATGACGGAAAATCCGGCCTGCTCCACGACTTCCTGCACCGCAGCGCCAATGTCACCCACATGACCGCCGATGTGGACCGCCGCAATGCCGGCATCAAGCGACGCCGCCGTAACCGCGAGGAGCTCCGCCGCCCGCGAGTCGGGCGCTGACCCGACGAATACCGACAGCGCGGCATCACCGACGAAGCCGGACACCCGCGCCCCCAGATCGAGACTTACGAGGTCGCCCTCTTTTAGGCGGCGCGAACCGGGAATGCCATGCACGACCTGCTCGTTGACCGACACGCACACCGTGGCCGGATAGGGCGGCTGGCCCTCATAGGCTTGATAGCCGCGAAAAACCGACTGGGCGCCCCGCTTCTTTATTTCGGCGTCTGCCAGACGGTCGAGCTCCATGGTGGGAAGGCCTGGTGCCACGGCGGCCTTCAACACCTGCAGCACCTCGGCCACTACCTGACCCGCCGCGCGCATGTGCGCCCGTTCCTGCTCAGACTTCAGCTCAATCATGCAGCACCTCACGGATGCGGGCGGTGACTTCGTCAACGCTTCCAAGCCCGGAAACGGTCTCGAGAAGGTTCCGCTCACGGTAGAAGGCTAAGAGCGGAGCGGTCTCGTCCCGGTACACCCCAAGCCTGACCGTGACGGTCTCCGCCCGATCGTCGGGACGCTGCAAGAGCTCGGCCCCGCACCGATCACACCGTCCCTCCTGCGCCGGCGGACTGTATAGGATGTGATAGGTGGCGCCGCATGACGGGCACAGGCGGCGGCCCGTGATGCGCGAAAGCACCACATCTTCCGGGACGTCCACGGCCACGGCGCGGTCAAGATGAAGCCTTCGTACGCGGAGCATCTCCTCGAGGTCCTCACCCTGAGCCAGGTTGCGCGGATATCCGTCCAGGATGAATCCCGGCGCCGCGTCTTCGCGATCGATGCGCTCGGCCACCATGCGGCCCGTCACGTCGTCCGCCACCAGGACCCCGCGGTCTAGGTAGCCCTTGGCCTCCAGACCCACCGGCGTCCCCTGCCGCAGGTTGTAACGGAAGAGATCCCCGGTCGACACGTGCGGCACGCCGTAATGCGCCGCCAGAACATCCGCCTGCGTCCCTTTCCCGGCCCCGGGCGGGCCCAGCAAGATCAGTCGCATGCGTTCACCTCATGAATCCCTGGTAATTACGCATGAGAAGGTGCGACTGCATCTGTTTCAGCGCGTCAAGCGCCACACCCACGATGATGAGCAGCGACGTGCCGCCGAAATACAGCGACTGAATGTGCGTCGCCATCACCACGAAGCTCGGCATCACGGACACGATGCCCAAGAAGAGGGCGCCGACCCATGTGAGCCGGTAGCTGATGCGGCCCAGGAACTCCGACGTCGCCTTCCCCGGACGGATCCCGGGGATGAAGCCGCCGGCCTTCTTCAGGTTGTCGGCCACGTCGTCCGGTTTGAAGACCACCTGGGTGTAGAAGAACGTGAAGACCACCACCAGGAGGAACTCGATCCCGATGTACGGCCAGGACACGAAGCCAAAGTGCTGGGTGAGCCAGGTCTGCCAGGAGTGGTGGATGAACTGGGCCACCGTGTACGGAAGCAATAAGAGCGAGATCGCGAAGATGACCGGAATCACGCCGGCCTGATTGACCCGCATCGGCAGGTGCGTGGTGCCGCCCTGATACATCCGGCGACCCACCACCCGCTTAGGGTACTGGATGGCGACCTTGCGGTAGCCTTCGTTCATATACACGACCGCGCCCAGAATAATGAGCGCCACGATGAGGAAGATCACGATTGTGGCGACACTCGCGGCCCCGGCTGAAATGTACTGCCCCACTTGGTTAACCATGAATGGGACACGAGAGATGATGCCAAAGAACACCAGCAGCGAGATGCCGTTGCCGACGCCTTTTTCGGTGATCTGCTCCCCGATCCACATGAGGAGGAGGGTGCCGGCCGTGAGAAGGAGCGTCGTCAGCAGGACCGAGGCGATGCCGCTGTGAATGAACGCCGGGGTCCCCTGGTACGAGTATCGCGACAGGTAGTAGGACACGCCGCCTGACTGCAGCAGGCCCAGAATGAGCGTGCCCCAGCGGGTGTAGGTCTGGATGTGGCGATAGCCTTCCTCGCCCTCCTTCGACCACTCCTCCACTTTCGGAATCACGACTGTCATGAGCTGCATGATGATGGACGCGTTGATGTAGGGAATGATGCTCATGGCAAACAGGGACAGCGTGGCGGTTGCCCCGCCGGAAAAAAGGTTCAGGAGCGCGAAGATCGTGGTGCCGGAATTGAACAGACTCTGAATGACGGTCGTGTTGACACCCGGAAGAGGGATGTTGGCCCCGAGGCGGAACACGACCAGGGCGGCCAGGGTGTACAGGAGACGGCGGCCCAGCTGGCTCTGACGAAAGGCCGCCATCATGTTGGCCGTCTGGGCAGCCCGGGTAGCCATCAGACGACCTCGGTCTTTCCAGACACGGCCTCGATCTTCTCAATCGCCGACTTGGAAAACGCCTGCACCCGCACGGTAAGCGCCCGGTCCAGGTCGCCCTCGCCCAGCACCTTCACCGGCATCCGGCGCCGCACGAGCCGCTTCTCCCGCAGGAGATCCACCGTCACTTCGGTGCCGGCAGGAAACATGTTCAACTGGCCGACGTTCACAACTTGGTACTCAACGCGAAAAGGATTCTTAAACCCGCGCTTCGGAAGCCTGCGGGTAAGCGGCATCTGACCGCCTTCAAACCCGGGCCGCACTCCGCCGCCCGAACGCGCCTTCTGACCCTTCTGCCCACGGCCGGAGGTTTTTCCGAGACCCGAGCCCCTGCCCCGTCCGACGCGGGTCTTTCGCTTGCGCGCGCCGGGATTGGCCTTCAACTCATGCAGTCTCACGACGAACTCTCTCCTTCTTCGGTATCGGGTGTCGCGCCGGCGTCTCCCGGTGTGGCCACGGCCTCGGGCTCCGGCGCCGAAGCATCTTCGCCTTGATCGCTGTCAGGAACGGCTGACGCGGTGTCGGCCGCCGCCTCGTCCACGGCAGGGACTGTCTCCGCTTTTTTGGTCTTCCGCACTCGCACCGGCTTCGCGGGGACTTCCGTCGCCGCCTCGGCCGCCGCTTCCGTTTTGCTGTCCGCGTCCTCCGGCACAGCTGCCTCCGACGCGGCCGCCGTGGCTTCCGAGGGCGGGGCCGCCACCACGCTGAACTCGCGCGGCCGCACCATGGGCGCGGGGTCTGCCCCCGCCGCCTCGATCCGGACCAGGTGGCGCACCTTGTTCAACATCCCGCGGATGGCCGGGGTGTCGTCTTTCTCCACCGAACGCCACATCTTGCCGAGGCCCAGCGCCTTCAACGTGACGCCCTGGTCCCACTCGTACCCGATGGCGCTCTTGACCTGGGTGATCTTAAGACGTTCGGCCATAATGCCCTCCGAGCTCCGCCACCGTCTTGCCGCGCAGACGCGCGACGTTCTCGGGGCTCTTTAACATCTTCAGTGCCGCCATCGTCGCCTGCACCACGTTATTGGGGTTGGACGTTCCAAGCGACTTGGACACGATATCATGGATGCCCGCCATCTCGGCGATGGCGCGTACCGGGCCTCCAGCAATAACTCCGGTGCCGGCGGCCGCCGGCTTTAGCAGCACGCGCCCCGCGCCGAAGCGGCCGACAACCATGTGCGTGATAGTCGACTCGCGCATCGGCACCTCAACCAGGTGCTTTTTCGCGTCTTCGATTCCCTTGCGAATTGCCTCGGGAATCTCCGCCGCCTTGCCGAGTCCGGCGCCGACGCGGCCGGCTCCGTCACCGACGACGACGACGACGCTGAAGCTGAAGCGGCGTCCCCCCATGACCACCTTGGCCACGCGGTTGATCGACACCACCTTTTCCTTGAACTCGTTCTTGTCGCCGTCACGGTCAAACCGGCGGTCGTCGCCTCTTGCCACTGTTTCCCTCCTGCCTAAAAGTCGAGGCCGGCCTCGCGAGCCCCGTCGGCCAGAGCCTTCACACGGCCGTGATACCGATAGCCGCCTCGATCAAATGCCACCTTTTCGATGCCTTGGGCCCGGGCCCTCTCGCCGATAAGCCGGCCGACAGCAGCCGCCTTCTCCACGGTCAGCCCGCCCTCCATCGCCCGCACATCCTCATCGAAGGTGCTGGCCGCAACCAGCGTGTGCCCCTTCTCATCGTCGATGATCTGGGCATAGATGTGTCGGTGGGAGCGAAAGACATTAAGGCGCGGACGCTCGGGGCCGCCCGCCAGGCGACTCCGAATCCGGCGGTGCCGGCGCTGTCTCGCCGCGTTCCTGTCAAATCGCGTATACATCAGTTAGCCTCCAGCCTCACTTCTTGCCGGTCTTGCCGACCTTGCGGCGAACGCGCTCACCCTGATACCGGATGCCTTTGCCCTTGTAAGGTTCGGGCGGCCGGATCGAGCGGATGTGCGCCGCCAGCGCGCCCACCGCCTCCTTGTCGCGCCCCAGCACATGAATGGTGGTGGGGTTCGGCACCTGTACCTCAAGACCGTCCGCCGGCGAAAGCCGGACGGGGTGAGAGAAGCCCACCGTCAGCACCAGATCTGTGCCCTGTTTCGACGCCCGGTACCCGACCCCCGACAATTCGAGGGTGCGCTGGAATCCCGCCGACACGCCTTCCACCATATTGGCGACGAGCGTTCGATTCAACCCCCACATCGCGGCCACCCGAGGCGTCTCGGGATCGCCGTAGGGCTTGACGACGACCACATCGCCATCGAGCTCCACCGTCACCTCGGCATTGAGCGTACGCTCAAGCTCGCCCTTGGGGCCGGTGACGCGGACGTGGCGCCCGTCGATGTCCACCGTCACTCCCTGCGGCACGGGAATCGGCCGCTTGCCAATCCGCGACATGGGAAACCTCCTTCAAACCTGCTACCCTTCAAACCTGCTACCCTTCAAACCTGCTACCCTTCAAACCTGCTACCCTTCAAACCTGCTACCCTTCAAACTTGCTACCCTGCACCCGACAACTTGAGAGCAGTCCTACAGTCCCGAATCTCCGCCGTGTCCCGCTCGTCTACCAGACGAACGCGAGAACCTCTCCGCCCACATTCTGCCGACGCGCCTCGCGGTCGGTCATGACGCCATGGGACGTCGAGATGATGGCGATGCCGAGTCCTCCCAGCACCCGCGGCAGTTTGTCGCGGGTTGCGTATACCCGCAGGCCAGGCTTCGAGATCCGCTTGAGACCCGTGATCACTTTCTCGCGCCGGGGACCATATTTAAGGTGGAGGCGAATGGTGCCCCGCACCCCATCTTCAAGAAACTCCACCTCGCGCACGAATCCCTCGTCTTTCAGGATCCGGGCCAGAGATGTCTTCATGTTGGATGCCGGCACATCCACCTGCTCGCGATACACGGTGTTCGCGTTGCGGATGCGGGTCAGCATGTCGGCAATCGGGTCCGTCAATGAGCTCCCCCCTCCGAGGCTTCTTGCATGCCTCTCACCAGCTGGCCTTTCTCACGCCCGGGATCTCACCACGGTGCGCCATCTCCCGAAAACACAGTCGGCAGAGGCCAAAGTCACGGATGTACGCATGAGGACGTCCGCACACCTTGCACCGGTGGTACTGACGCACCTTGAATTTCGGCTGCCGCTTCGACTTCGCAATCAGTGACTTCTTGGCCATCTTGTCCCTCCGTGCTTAATACTGGGGGTCAACCGAACCGGCGGTCAGCGGAAGGCCGAGGCCGGCGAGGAGAACGTTGGCCTCTTCGTCGGTCATCGCTGACGTGACGATGGTCACGTCCATGCCTCGCACGCGTTCCACCTTGTCGTATTGGACCTCGGGAAAAATGAGCTGTTCGCGGACGCCGAGCGTATAGTTGCCCCGTCCGTCGAATCCGCGCGTCGATACACCGCGAAAATCTCGCACGCGCGGCAGCGCCACAAAGATCAACTTCTCCAGAAAATCCCACATCCGCTGGCCACGGAGCGTCACCATGGCGCCGATGGCCATCCCCTCGCGCAGTTTAAACGAGGCGATGGACTTCTTTGCACGGGTCACCGCCGCCTTCTGGCCGCTGATAAGCTCGAGGTCGCCGACGGCCGCGTCCAGGAGCTTCGGGTTTCCCACCGCGTCGCCCACCCCGACGTTCACGACCACCTTCGCGACGCGCGGCACCATGAGCGGGTTCTTGTAGTGAAACCGCTCCTGCAGGGTGGTCCGCACCTCGCTGTCATACCGGTCCTTCAACGTCGACTCGATGGCCATGGTCCCTTTCCCCTCCCGGGCACCCGACGTCAGTCGAGCACTTCTCCGCACTTCTTGCACACCCGCTGCTTCACACCCTGATCGTTGAACCGCATGGCGACCCGCGTCCGCTTCTTGCAATGGCGGCAGACCATCATCACATTGGACACATGCACCGGTGCCTCTTTTGTCACGATTCCGCCCGCCGTCAGCGAAGGGTTGGGCTTGGTGTGGCGCTTGACCAGGTTCACCTTCTCCACCAGCACGCGCTCCTCTTTGGGGAACGAGCGCATGATGACGCCCCGCTTGCCACGGTCCTTGCCCGTGATCACCTCGACGGTGTCACCGGTCTTCACACGCACGATGGGACCCCCTTCCTGTCTGCCGGCTAGAGCACTTCCGGCGCCAGCGAGATAATCTTCATGAATTCACGCTCGCGCAATTCCCGCGCCACCGGTCCGAATATCCGTGTGCCGCGCGGCTCATGCTCGTCGCGCAGGATGACGGCCGCATTCTCGTCGAAACGGATGTGCGAGCCGTCAGGGCGCTGCATGCCGGTCTTGGTCCGGACGACGACCGCGCGCACCACGTCCCCCTTCTTCACCATGCCGTTCGGCGCCGCCGACTTCACAGAGGCGACAATCACGTCGCCGATATTGGCGTACCGGCGAAAGGAACCGCCCATCACGCGAATGCACATGATTTCCTTGGCTCCCGTGTTGTCGGCCACCTGGAGCCGCGTCTGCGGCTGAACCACGGAACTCTCCCCCTTACGGCTTGGTACTGGCTGTGCGCCTGCTGATGTCTAGTCCTCGGCCCGACGCAAGATCTCCACTACCCGCCAACGCTTCTCTTTGGACAGCGGACGGGTTTCGACGACCCGCACGGTGTCGCCGGTCCGACACTGGTTCTCTTCGTCGTGCGCCTTCAAGCGGGTCGTACGACGAATGCGCTTCTTGTAAAGCGGGTGCGCGACCAGTCGTTCGACGGCCACCACCACGGTCTTCTCCATCTTGTCGCTGACGACGCGGCCCTCACGGATCTTGCGCCGCCCGTACTTGTTGTCCATCTTGCTCACTCCTACTTCGCGGCCCGACGCATCTCGGACATGATGGTCAACACCCGGGCGATGTCCTTACGCACCTGACGGATCCGCATCGGGTTCTCAAGCTGCATGGTGGCGCCCTGGAACCGGAGGTTGAACAGCTCCGCCTTCAGCTCGCGGAGCTTGTCGTTGAGCTCCGGCTCACTGAGCTCCCGAATCTCCTTAGGCTTCATCGGCCGCCTCCTCCTCCGTCATCGCCCGCGTCACGAAACGGGTGTGGATGGGCAGCTTGTGCGCGGCCAGCCGCATGGCCTCGCGCGCAACATCCTCAGGCACACCGGAAAGCTCGAACATGATGCGCCCGGGCTTCACCACCGCCACCCAGTACTCCGGGCTGCCCTTGCCTGATCCCATCCGGGTCTCGGCCGGCTTCTTCGTCACCGGCTTGTCCGGAAAGATGGTGATCCACACCTGGCCGCCGCGGCGGATGGACCGGGTGAGCGCCACACGGGCCGCCTCAATCTGGCGATCCGAGATCCAGGCGTTTTGCAGCGCCTGCAGTCCGAACTCGCCAAACGCGACCTTGTTGCCGCGCGTGGCCCTGCCCCGACGGTGGCCCCGGTGCTGCTTGCGGTAATTGGTGCGTTTGGGCGCCAGCATGCTAGCGGCCTCCTTCCGCCGCCGGACGACGCCGAACCGTCCCCGGCAGCACCTGACCCTTGAAAATCCAGACCTTTACCCCGATGACGCCGTACGTGGTCCGCGCCTCCGCAAACCCGTAGTCAATGTCGGCCCGGAGCGTGTGCAGGGGAATGGATCCCTCTGCCGTCCACTCCCGGCGGGCAATCTCCGCGCCGCCGAGGCGTCCGGCCACGGCCACCTTGATGCCGCGGGCGTTGGCGCGCATGGCACGCTGAATGGCCTGACGCATGGCACGCCGGAATGCGATGCGCTTCACAAGCTGGGACGCGATATTCTCCGCCACCAGCTGCGCATCCACCTCGGGACTCTTCACCTCGACCACGTTCAGGTTAACCTGCTTTTTGGTCAAGGCTTCCAGGTCCTTGCGCAGGGCTTCCACACCCACGCCGCCCTTGCCGATGACCATGCCGGGCTTTCCGGTGTGCACCGTGATGCGAAGACGGTTCGACGCCCCCCGCTCCACCTCAATGCGGCTGATGCCGGCGTTGAAGTGCTTGCGCTTGATGAAGGCCCGAATCGCGCGGTCCTCCAAAAGGAGCTCGGGCACCGTCTTGCGGGTCCCGAACCACCGGGAGTCCCAGTCCTTCACGATGCCGAGACGGAAGCCCTTCGGGTGAATCTTTTGACCCATGTGTCCTCCTCTCGATCCCTAACGGTGCCGCTCGCGGAGCACCACCGTAATGTGGCTGGTCCGCTTCAAGATCTGAAAGACCTGTCCGCGCGAGCGAAAGTGCACACGCTTCAATGTCGGCCCGCCATCTGCCCAGATGGCGTGGACGTAGCAGTCCCGCGCCAGCATGTCATGGTTGGCCTCGGCGTTGGCCATGGCGCTCCGCAGGAGCTTCTCCACCACTTTGGACGCACGCTTGGGCGTGTTGTGCAAGATGGCCAGAGCGTCTCCTACAGCCTTGCCCCGGATGAGGTCCACCACGATGCGGACCTTGCGCGGGCTGATGCGGATCCCCCGCACGATGGCGCGGGCCTCCGGCACCTCGGGCATCGTCTGTGCCATGAGCTCCTCCTACCTTCTGCCTACTGCCTTCGACATTCCAGGTACTAGGTTCCCCGTTCCCCGTTCCTCGTTCCTCGTTCTACCTGAGGGCCGTCGACCGCTCGGTGCGGTCGCCATGGCCCTTGAACGTCCGCGTCGGCGCGAACTCGCCAAGCTTGTGGCCCACCATCTCCTCGGAAATGTAGATGGGGACGTGCTGACGGCCGTTGTGGACGGCCACGGTGTGTCCGACCATGTCCGGAACGATGGTGCTCGCGCGTGCCCAGGTGCGGACGACGCGCTTTTCGTTCTTCAGGTTCATGGCCTCAATCTTCTTCATCAAACTGGGCGCCACGTACGGCCCCTTCTTGACCGACCGGCTCATGCTCTCGCCTCCCTCATGGCTTACTTCCGACGCCGAACAATGAGCCGGTCCGACCGCTTGTGCTTCTTGCGGGTGCGTACGCCGAGCGCCGGCTTCCCCCACGGTGTCACCGGATGCTTGCGCCCGATGGGCGACTTGCCCTCACCGCCGCCATGCGGGTGGTCGACCGGGTTCATCGCGACACCGCGCACATGAGGCCGACGGCCCAGATGCCGCGACCGACCGGCCTTGCCGAGGCTGATGTTCTCATGCTCGACATTGCCCACCTGGCCAATCGTGGCCTTGCAGGTGCTGAGCACCCGCCGAAGCTCGCCGGATGGAAGCCGCAAGAGCGCATACTTGCCCTCTTTGGCCATGAGCTGCGCCGCCGTCCCCGCCGAACGGACCATGGCCGCACCCTGACCGGGATTGAGCTCGATGTTGTGGATCGTGGTCCCGACCGGCATATCCGAGAGCATCATGGCGTTGCCGGCGCGAATTTCCGACCCCGGCCCGGCCTGCACGCGGTCACCCACCCGCAGTCCCACCGGCGCCAGAATGTAAGCTTTCTCGCCATCCTGGTACTCCAGGAGCGCTATCCGCGCACTCCGGTTGGGGTCGTACTCAAGAGCCAGTACGGTGGCCGGTACGCCCTCCTTGCGCCGCTTGAAGTCAACCCGGCGATAAAGCCGCTTGTGTCCACCGCCGCGATGGCGCGTGGTAATGCGGCCGTAAACGTTTCGGCCGCCCGACTTCTTCAGCGGTTCGGTCAGAGACTTCTCGGGCTCCTTCTTGGTGAGGTCCGAGAAATCCGCCACTGACATGCCCCGCACGCCGGGCGAAGTCGGTTTCAGGTTACGAACCGGCATGACACACGTCCTTTCGGCGAAGCCTTACTGCTGAAACACTTCGATGGTGTCGCCCGGCGCCAAAGTCACGATGGCCTTCTTGCGGTCGGGGGTCCGCCCCTCAACGGTGGGACCGCGGCGCGACGCGCGCCGCTTGACCTTGCCGCGCCGCCACAGGGTGTTGACCTTGAGCACGCGCACCTTGAATATCACCTGCACCGCATGTCGGATCTCGTGCTTGTTGGCGTCCCGTGCCACCTCGAAGGTGTACTTGTTGAGCGCCATCGCATCGGTGCTGGCCTCCGTGATAATGGGCCGAAGAATGATGTCGTAGGGGGATTTCACCGGCCGAACACCTCCTCGATGGCAGCCACCGCATCCTTATCCAGCACGACGTACTGATGCTTCAAGAGCGTGTATGCATTGAGCGCCTCGGTGGAGGCTGTCTCCACCCGGGGAAGGTTTCGCGCCGAAAGCTTCAGGGTCTCATTCGCGCCCCGGGAAATGAGGAGCGCATTGGGCTCCAGGTTCAAATTCCGAAGCGTGTCGGCCACCTGCCGGGTTTTCACCTGGGGGTAGGCGAAGTCCGCCACCACGGTCAGCTCGCCGTCGCGAAGCTTGGCCGACAGTGCCTGGCGAATGGCCGCCTGCCGCATCTTGTGCGGAAACTTGCGCGCATAGCTATGGGGATGGGGCCCGAAGGCGACACCACCGTGCCGCCACTGCGGCGCACGGATACTTCCCTGCCGCGCGCGGCCGGTACCCTTTTGCTTCCAGGGCTTGCGGCCACCACCGCGAACCATTGCCCGGGTCTTGGTGGAGGCCGTCCCGGCCCGCTGATTCTGCTGGTAAATCACGACCGCCTGGTGAAGCAGGTTGATGTTCACCGGCGCCTCAAACACCCGCGCTGATAAGTCCATCTCCCCCAGCGGGTTGCCGTCGTGTCCGTAGACGGTCACCGTCGGCATCGCTCAGGCCTCCTTTCGCGCGTTGCTGGCGTTGTTGGCGCTCGGGCGCGCCCGAACGGACTCCCGCACCATGACGAGACTCCCCTTCGGTCCCGGAATGGCACCCCGGATCATGAGCAGGTTCCGATCTGCATCCACGCGCTCCACGCGGAGCTTCAGCACGGTCACTCGCCGGTGGCCCATATGGCCAGGAAGCTTGCGACCCTTGAACACCCGGCCGCCGCCGCCCGACATGCGGGCGTTTAGAGACCCCGGACCCCGGTGATACTTGGAACCGTGCGTCATCGGGCCCCGGTGGAATCCCCAGCGCCGGATGGCGCCCTGAAAACCCTTGCCCTTGGAGGTGCCAATCACGTCCACCAGGTCGCCCGCCGAAAACGCATCTTCGACTCGATGGAGGCTTCCCTCCTCGAGCTCGAGCGCTCCCGGCAGCCGGAACTCCCGCAGCCAGCGGACCGGTTCTATCCCCAGCTTCTCGAAATCGCGGGACTGAGGCCGGCGCACCTTGTGCGGGCGGATAAAGCCGACGCCCAACTGCGCTGCCGCGTAGCCATTCTTTTCCGGCGTCCGCTTGCGCACCACCCGGTTCGGCTCGGCCAGGACCACCGTGACCGGGACCGCCCGACCTTCATCATCGAAGATCTGGGTCATGCCCACCTTTAAGCCAATGATCCCCTTCATGTGTCCTCCGCCTAAAGCTTGATCTCGATGTCCACCCCGGCCGGCAAATCTAGCCGCATGAGGGCATTCACCGTCTTCTGACTGGGGTCCATGATGTCGATGAGGCGCTTGTGAATCCGCCGTTCGAACTGCTCGCGGATGTCCTTCTCTCCGTTCGGCGCCGTCAACACCGTGTACACGCGCTTCTCGGTCGGCAGCGGGACCGGTCCGGAGACGGCGGCGCCGTTACGGCGCGCCGTCTCCACGATCCGCTGAGCCGACTGGTCCAGCAGCTCATGGTCATACGCCTTCAGCCGGATTCGGATCTTCTGGTCCGCCATTAATCCGTTCCCCTCAGGCCTTGATGGCCGTGACCACGCCGGCGCCCACCGTCCGTCCACCCTCGCGGATGGCGAAACGCAGGCCTTCCTCCATGGCAATCGGTGCGATAAGGTCGATACTCATCTTGATGTTGTCGCCGGGAATGACCATCTCGGTCCCCTCCGGCAGCTGCACCACACCCGTCACGTCAGTCGTCCGGAAGTAGAACTGGGGCCGGTAGCCGTTGAAGAACGGCGTGTGCCGCCCGCCCTCCTCCTTGGTCAGAACGTACACTTCAGCATCAAACTTAGTGTGCGGCTTGATGCTGCCGGGCTTGGCCAACACCTGTCCACGCTCCACGTCTTCTTTGTTGATGCCGCGCAGCAGGCAGCCGATGTTGTCACCGGCCACGGCCAAATCAAGCGTCTTGCGGAACATCTCAACGCCGGTCACGATGCTCTTGTCCGCCTGCTGGTGCAGCCCGACAATCTCGATCTCGTCGCCGACTTTGACCTGACCACGCTCGACCCGCCCGGTCACGACAGTGCCGCGGCCGGTGATGGAGTGGGTGTCCTCCACGGGCATCAAGAAGGGCTTGTCGGTGTCACGGACCGGGGTCGGGATGTACTCGTCCACGGCATCCATGAGCTCCCAGATCTTGCCGCACCACTCGCAGTCCCGCTTGCCGCAGCCGCATTCCAGAGCCTTCAGCGCAGAACCCGCGACGATGGGAATCTCGTCTCCGGGGAACTGGTACTGCGTGAGGAGCTCACGCACTTCCAGCTCGACCAGCTCCATGAGCTCGGTGTCATCCACCATGTCGGCCTTGTTCAGGAACACGACAATGTTGGGCACGCCCACCTGGCGGGCCAGAAGGATGTGCTCCCGGGTCTGGGGCATCGGGCCATCGGCCGCCGACACCACCAGAATCGCGCCGTCCATCTGGGCGGCTCCGGTAATCATGTTCTTCACGTAGTCGGCGTGACCGGGGCAGTCCACGTGGGCGTAGTGCCGCTTGTCGGTCTCGTATTCCACGTGGGCGGTCGCGATGGTAATGCCGCGCTCCCGCTCCTCGGGCGCCCGGTCAATCTGGTCGTACGCCACGTACTCGGCCTGGCCCGAGTTGGCCAGAACCCGAGTGATGGCGGCCGTCAACGTGGTCTTCCCATGGTCCACGTGCCCGATGGTTCCGACGTTCACGTGGGGCTTGGTGCGCTCGTACTTCTTCTTGCCCATCTCGGTCCTCCTTAGGATTCCCAACTCACGAAAGCATCCGGCTCCCTCATCGGGTGGCCCGGCCGGCCTGGGTCTTCATCACCTGTTCGGCCACGTGCTTCGGCGTTTCCTCGTAGTGCGCGAACTGCATCGTGTAGGTGCCTCGGCCCTGCGTCCGCGAACGCAGGTCGGTGGCGTACCCGAACATCTCGGCCAGCGGAACCATCCCGTGAATGGCCTGCACACCGCCCGCACGAGGTTCCATACCCTCGATGCGTCCGCGCCGCGCGTTCAGATCGCCGATGACGTCGCCCATGTAGTCCTCCGGCACGACCACCTCGACCGACATGATCGGTTCCAGCAGTACCGGGCGGGCCTTGTTCACGGCACTCTTAAAGCCCATCGAGCCGGCAATCTTAAACGCCATCTCGCTGGAGTCCACTTCATGGTAGGACCCGTCGAACAATGTCGCCCGGATGTCCACCATCGGGTAACCGGCCAGCACGCCGGTATCCATGGCCTCCCGCACGCCTGACTCGACGGCCGGGATGTACTCGCGGGGGACTACGCCTCCGACGATCTTGTTGACGAACTCGAATCCCTGCCCGGGCTCCAGGGGTTCCACCTTCATGTAGACGTGGCCGTACTGGCCGCGGCCGCCTGTCTGGCGGATGAACTTCCCTTCCGCGTCCGCCGTCTGCCGGATGGTCTCCTTGTAGGCCACCTGCGGCCGCCCGACGTTGGCCTGCACCTTAAATTCGCGCAGGAGCCGGTCGACGATAATCTCGAGGTGGAGTTCCCCCATGCCCGAGATGATGGTCTGACCCGTCTCCTGGTCCGTGTGCATGCGGAAGGTGGGATCTTCCTCCGCGAGCTTGCCGAGCGCGGCGCCCAGCTTGTCCTGGTCCGCCTTGGTTTTCGGCTCGATGGCCTGCGAGATGACCGGCTCGGGGAACTGCATCGTCTCCAGCAGCACCTGCCGGTTCTCGTCGGCGAGCGTGTCCCCGGTGCTGGTGTCCTTCAAGCCCACGGCGGCCGCAATGTCGCCCGTATACAGGGTCTCGACTTCCTCGCGGTGGTTGGCATGCATCTGCAGCAGCCGCCCGATCCGCTCACGCCGACCCTTGGTCACGTTATAGATGTAAGAACCGGACGAGAGGGTGCCCGAGTAAACCCGGATGAACGCCAGCTTGCCGACGAAGGCATCCGTCATGATCTTGAAAGCCAGCGCGGAGAATGCCTCCGAGTCGCTTGGCTCGCGCAGCATGGGCTCCCCGTCCGACGGGTCGGTGCCGTGAACCGCTCCCACGTCGATCGGAGACGGCAGATAATCAACCACCGCATCAAGAAGCGGCTGCACACCCTTGTTGTGGTACGAAGAACCACACAGCACGGGCACGAGCTTTGACTGCACGGTGCCCGCCCGCAGTCCCCGGCGAATCTCTTCCTCGGTGAACGATTCACCTTCCAGGAACTTCAGCATGAGGTCGTCGTCGGTCTCCGCCACCGCCTCGATCAGAAGCTGGCGGCGCTCCTCCGCGAGTTCACGCAGGTCGTCCGGAATCTCCTCGTACTCGCCCCGTGTTCCGAGGCTGTCCAGATACACGTAGGCCTGCATGCGCACGAGGTCGACGAGTCCTGAGAACGTATCCTCCACCCCTATGGGCAGCTGGATGGCGACCGGATTGGCTCCGAGCCGCGTCCGGAGCTGATCCAGACTTCCCAGGAAGTCGGCGCCGATGATGTCCATCTTGTTGATGTAGGCGATGCGGGGCACGCGGTACTTGTCCGCTTGACGCCACACCGTCTCCGACTGAGGCTCGACGCCGCCCTTGGCGTCAAAGACAGCGACCGCGCCGTCCAGCACGCGCAGTGAACGCTCCACCTCCATGGTGAAGTCCACATGGCCGGGCGTGTCGATAATGTTAATCCGGTGATCACGCCACTGGCATGTCGTTGCGGCCGACGTGATGGTGATGCCCCGCTCCTGCTCCTGGGCCATCCAGTCCATCACAGCCGTACCTTCATGCACCTCGCCCATCTTGTGCACCCGGCCCGTATAAAACAGGATGCGCTCGGTGGTCGTGGTCTTGCCCGCATCGATGTGGGCCATGATCCCAATATTGCGTGT
The DNA here is from genome assembly GCA_021797815.1 of Bacillota bacterium. GTDB lineage: Bacteria > Bacillota > Sulfobacillia > Sulfobacillales > JAIMBI01 > JAKATP01. The sequence continues at coordinate 1,885 of JAJZYZ010000039.1, read as the reverse complement.
CCGTTCCAGGGGAAACGGCCGGGCCATGATTCGGGCTCCTTCCCTCTAAACTTCGTCCGGCTGCCCGCGGCTTACCAGCGGTAGTGCGCGAACGCCTTGTTGGCTTCCGCCATCCGGTGCGTGTCTTCTTTGCGTTTGACGGCGCCGCCGCCGCCCTGACTGGCATCCACCAGCTCGCCGGCCAGCTGCTCGGCCATGCCGCGCTCGCCCCGATTGCGGGCGTACTGCACGAGCCACCGGAGCGCCAGGGCGTTGCGCCGGCTCGGGCGCACCTCCATCGGCACCTGATAGGTGCTGCCGCCCACCCGGCGGGGCCGCACTTCCAGCATCGGGGTGGCATTCTTCACGGCTTCCTCGAACACTTCCAGCGGATCCTTGCCGGTCCGGGATGCCATCTTGTCGAAAGCCTCATAGACCAGGCGCTGGGCAATGCTCTTCTTGCCGTCCCACATCACCTTGTTGATCAACTTGGCCACCAGCGGACTCTGGTAGATGGGGTCCGGGGCCACCTCGCGAACCGTCGCGCTTCCACGCCGGGGCATCTTGTCGCCTCTTTCCTAAAATCCTAGGACCGGGAACGGGACCGGCCTCCGGTCGACGCCTTCTTGGCGCCGTACTTGGAGCGGCCCTGGGAGCGCTGCGCAACCCCGGCCGTGTCAAGCGCCCCGCGGACGATGTGGTAGCGGCACCCCGGCAGGTCCCGCACCCGCCCTCCCCGCACCAGCACCACCGAGTGCTCCTGCAGGTTGTGACCGATGCCGGGAATATAAGCCGTCACTTCTTCTCCGTTGGAGAGCCGTACACGCGCCACCTTGCGGAGGGCCGAGTTCGGCTTCTTCGGGGTCACGGTCCGCACCGTGATGCACACCCCGCGCTTCTGCGGATTGGACCGGAGCGCCGGCGCGGCCGTCTTCTTCTTGGCGCGCTTGCGTCCGTGCCGCACAAGCTGGTTCATCGTCGGCATGCGTCTCCCCCTTCAATCATGGCCTGATCACTCAAGTCAAACCGAGATCCGTGCAATGCGCTCAAGCCTTCGAGTCCTCTGCCTACCGATCGGGCGAGCCGGCGAGCCGGTCCGTCAGAACAGCCGCACATGCGGCGCTGACCTGTATGCCGCACGCGCGACCCAGACTGGCCTTCGTATCGAGGTAGCGGATCGGAACACCGTGTTCAACGGCAGCCCGCACCACGTCACCCACAACGCCCGGCTCGGCATCCCGAGCCACAAACACGGCGGCCACCCGCCCCAGTTTAAGCTCCCTCAGGGACTGCTTGGCCCCGACCACCCGTCCGGCCGGGCGGCGGAGAGCGGTGTCAAAAGCATCACCGCTCACCTGCGCACCCCCGGCGAGACACACCAGGAGAGTCTAGCATCGGGACCAGGACGTGTCAATCCGTGCCGACCTCACTGGGGGCTCCCATCTCCGCCTCGTAGTACGCCTGCTCCTCGGGTCCCAGGTCGGCATACACCGCCACGTTGCGGTACCGCGCCATCCCGGTCCCCGCCGGCACCAGCTTCCCGATAATCACGTTCTCCTTGAGGCCGAGGAGAGGATCCCGCTTGCCCTTGATGCTGGCCTCGGTCAACACCCGCGTCGTCTCCTGGAAGGAGGCGGCCGACAGGAATGAGTCGGTGGCCAGACTGGCTTTCGTGATGCCGAGCATGGAGAGCTTGCCGGCGGCCGGCATCAGACCCTGCCCGAGCGCCACCGCGTTCTCATCCTCGAACTCGAAGCGATCCACGAGCCCGCCCGGCAAGAGCGAGGTGTCCCCCGCGTCCTCGATTTTGATCTTGCGCATCATCTGCCGGACCATGACCTCGATGTGCTTGTCGTTGATGTCCACACCCTGCAGCCGGTACACACGCTGCACCTCATGGAGCAGG
>JAJZYZ010000038.1 GCA_021797815.1 Bacillota bacterium | reverse complement strand
CTCAGGTGATGCTGAACTGGCTCATCCGCGACAGCCGTGTGCTGGCCGTGCCCAAGGCGAGCCGCGTCGAGCACGTCCTGGACAACGCCGGGGCCCTCGACTGGAACCTTACGCCGGAGGAGGAGGAGGCCATCGCCGCGGCACTGCCGGACGCGCGGCGCCCGTTCCACCCGGCCCTCCCTCCCTACCCGACCCTGTTCCGGCTGGCCTATCAGTTTGAAACCCGGCGCCACTCGAACTAACAAGAGAGGGCGCGGCTCAGCCGCGCCTTTTCGGCTCCACTCTTAACACCTCTACGCCCCGCGGTTTTACGACGAGCCGGATGCCGTCAGGCTCCACCGACAGATTCACCGGGCCCTCTTCGGTGCACGGAAGCTCGGTGACGAGATCAGCCGGCGCCGCCGTCTTGACGGGAAAAGGCATCCGGATCGTGCATTGGACCCGCTCGCCATACACTTCGCCCAGATAGAGCAGGTATGCCTGTCCATCGGCCGATCGCTTGAACCCCAGAAGCTCAACATTGTCGGGAAGGCCCGCCACCGGACATGCCCGCCCGGACCCGCGCACCCGCGCAAGCTCGATGGAGCGGGGCGTGTTGAAGGCGTGCGCGGCCGGCAGCACGCCGCCCTGCCGGAAGTCTCCCTCATGCGGCATCAGCAGAAGGCCCAGCGGAGCCGGGATGATGTCCGCTTCCGGGTCAGGATAAAGGGGGGCCGTGGACACCGTGACCCCGAGGCGCCCCCTGTCCACCGAATGACCAAAGCGCCCGTCGTTGATGAGGGCCAGCCCCATCTGCGGCTCGGCCAGATCCACAAAGCGGTGGGCGGCCCACTCGAAACGGGCCGCATCCTGCGGACCGCCCGGAACCGTTGGCCGGAGCACCGTTCCGAGAACCGTTTCCGCCACCGCGTGCTCCGCCCGCAAGGTGGTGGGCACCTCGTAGCGAATGAGCAGATGCCGGTCATGGATGGCCGCGGAAATGGCGGTCGACACCGTCCCGGTACTCCGATCCACGGCCACAAGCTCGGTCACCGACGAGGCTCCCGATTCGTGCTGGAGACGGACCACCACCCGAAGCGGGCCCTCCTCCACCACCGTCAGCGGCCTGTGGCTGAGAGATGCCGGGTTTTTCCGGTATCCAGCCTCAATCTCCCAGGCATCAAAGACGGCCGGGTGGTTGTAGAATGCCCGGATGCCGGCCGCCTCCTCCAGGAGCTCGCGGCCCTGAAACACGAGCGAGCGGACGCCCTCCGGTCCGATGGTGCAGGTGCCGTGCGCGTGCTGCACCTCACAAAGAGGAGCCTCCCGGTGTTCCGGAAGGGTCAGGGGAGCGCCCGGCCGAAGCTCGAACGATGCGGCTCCCATGGCCGGAAGCTCCGGCAGGCGGAACAGGATGGCCCCGTCATGGGTGCGCTGGCCCGGGATCGCCTCGCCGTCGATCACCAGCTCCACATCCCGATCGGTCGTTACCGCGCAAAGCCCCGCAGGCGCGCGCACGTCAGACGGATTCAGCACCAGAAGTCCTTCGCCCGCGTCGGCCCAGGCCTCTCTAAAATGGCCGGCCGCCGCCGCAAACCCGGCCTCCGTCGCGGCCTCAACGGCCGCCCGGTCCGCCTCCCAGTCTCGATAGACGGGCCCGATGGAGGAACCGGGGAGGATGTCGTGAAAATGCGTGGCCAGAAGCGTCGTCCAGGCCTCGCGAAGAGGCAAGGAAGCATCCCCGGCGCCGCCGAGCCACGTCTCCCAGGCTTCCACGGAAGACAGGCGTGACTCGAGCCGCCGCGTCTCCCGCTTCACCCGCGTCTGGGTCGTGAAGACCCCGCGGTGAAATTCGAGATAGAGCTCGCCGCGATAGACGGCCAGATCTTCGTCGGCACCCGCGATGAGCGACTCCGGGCGGCCAAACCGGATCGCCGGCATATCCGGCAGATCGCGGTAGCGCAGGAGACGCTCAATCTGGTTCTGGTCGGGCCCGCCCCCGCCGTCGCCCAGTCCGAATGTGTACAGCGCCTCGCGCCGTCCGCCCTCCTGCTCGTAGCGTCTCCAGGCTTCCCGGATGTTGTCCAAGGTCGCAAGACCGTTGTACCCCCAGGCCGCGCGCCCGAAGATATGGGCCTGCACCCGGCTTCCGTCCGGCCCGACCCACCAGAAGTCCTTGTACGGAAACACGGTGGTGTCGTTCCAGTTGATCTTCGTCGTGAGGAAGAGGTTCACGCCGGCTCTGGCCAGAAGTGTGGGCAGCGCGGGGGAAAACCCGAAGGTGTCGGGCAGAAACGCGATCGGCGCCACATCTCCCGCCCGCTCCCGGAACGCCCGCATGGTGTAGTGGAGGTGGCGGAGAAAGGCGGCGGCCTGCGGGAGCTGCCCGTCGGCCTCCACCCAGAACGCCCCCAGGGGCTCGATACGCCCCTCACGCGCCAGGCTGGTGGCGCGGGCCGCGACCTCCGGCTCGTCCTCATCCACTGACTCCCACATCATCGGGCTCGACATCCCGTAGACCCACTCGGGATACCGCTCCAGAAGGCTCAGCTGGCTTGCGAGCGTGCGCACGACCTTGGCCCGGGTGTCCTGAACCCGCCACAGCCAGGCCCAGTCGATGTGAGCATGGCCGACGGCCAGGAGCTGTCCACTGCCCTTCGGAAACCGCTCCTGCAGCCAGCGTCGGAGCGCCCGGAGCCGGTCGGCCGTCTCGTGCGCCGCCCGCACCCGCACATCGGCCGGCAGGGGCCGCAGGCCGTCTACCCGCGGACCGCGGCCGTTGACCACGGCCTGGTAAAGCGCCTCATCATCGGCGCCTCCACCGGTGCGGCGAAGCCACCTCTCCCAGGCGTCCCGGTCGGCCGGCTGGGCGGTTATGGGAACCAATGCCTCCCGAAGGCGTTCCTGAAGCTCCTCCCGATGCGATGAAGGCGTCTCCGGATGCCTCCCCCACTCGGCCAGGACCTCCAGGTCGAGAGCGGCGCCTTCGATGGTGTGGTCGATTTGCTGGACCGCGACCTTTCTGATGCGCGGATCATCAAAGCGCCGGCCCATCACCCCCATCCGTGAGAGCTCGAGGACCAGCTCCACCGGCTCCGGACTGGCGGGCGCGGTCAGATCCACAAACGGATGGGTAGGATTCACCCCGAGGACCGCCCGTCCCCCGACGCGCAGCAGCGCTTCCCCATCGAGGTCCAGCGCGATGCGCGGACGATCCCACAAGAACGGAATCCGGGCCGCAAAACGCGCGGCTACGGCGTCTTCATCGTCCCCCCACCCGTCACCCGGGGCCCATCCCCGGCTTGGGCCGGTCCCTTTGCCATCCCAGATCTGAATTTCGGCCCCGGTGACGGGGGACTCGGCGCTGACGGCCCAGGTTCGAAGCGCCTCCACCCAGAAATCAAGCGCCTGCCAGTAGAAACGATCCACGTCACGACCTCCAGCCTGCGGACTTTGGATAAGGCTTCAGCCGTCCCCCGTCAATCCCCTTTTCGCCGCTCCTCCCACATCGCGTTCACGAGCGCCCCTCCGAGAAGCGCCATGCCGGACAAATAGAGGTAGAGCAGCAGCAGGATGATGCCGCCCAGAGTTCCGTACACCCGGTTGTAGGACGAGAAGTGCGCCGCATAGATGGAGAAGCCGAGCGACAGCAAAAACCAACCGCCCAGCGCAAACACGGCCCCGGGGGTAATCCAGCGAAAACGCCGCCGCCTGTCTGGCGCGACGGCATACAAGATGTCCAGCACCAGAAGCAGCAAGGCAAACAAGAGGAGCCAGCGCAGGAGCAGTGCCGGGCCGAGAAGAGCCGACGGCAGGACGTGGACGGCCGCCATCCAGAAGATGAGGGCCCGGCCCAGGACCGCCAGCATGACGCCCACGGCCAGGATGAGGCCGATGACGGCGCCGAGGCCGATAGATGTCAGGTAGAGAACGAAGGCCCCCCGCCGGAGCGGCAGCGGGAACTCGTAGGCGTGGTTCATGGCGTCAATAATCTGCCGGAAGGCGCCGGACATCCCCCAGAGGAATCCCACGATGCCCAGGCCCAGGACCGCCCCGCTTCTCTGCCTCGTCGCCGTGAGGAGCGCCGAGCGCACCACGGACAGCACGCCGGTCGGGACGATATGGGCAATCGGACCCGAGTTGAGCAAGGCCAGCACGTGCACGTGCACGAGACCCAGAAGCTCGGTCAAGAACAGGAGGAGCGGACCGGTGGCAAACATGAAGTTATACGCCAGGGCCGCCCCGTACGCGCCCAGATCATTACGGCTCACCCGTTGCCCGAACTCACGCACCACGCGAATGAGAGCCTTAATCTCCTCCATATAAGGTGGTTCGTGAGCCGGACCCGGATTCTCCTCCGTGCAGACCACGCCCGGAGCCCGACCCGCCCTGTGGGGAGCACCGGCAGGGCTTGCGGGCAGGACGGAGCGACTTTTCGCCTCCGCGGACTCGAGCCGCCGCGCGCGCCCCGGGTCGCGTCCGGGACACCCGCACGCTATTGCCCGACGTTTGGGAGCGCGGTTCTCGGGCGAGGACCACTTCCGCAGCAGGGTCGGCGGATCGCGGTTGCCCTGACTCCCTCCGGGCGCCGTCAAAAGACGCGATCCCGTCCGTATCCGGCGCCACGCGGCCCCCGTCCCGCATGCAGGCAGAAAACGCGAAAGGATAAACAGCGGCGGTCGGCGCCAGGCGCGTCGCGCTCGGTACAGCGAGGGGCGCGGACTCTCGAGCTTTCCCGAAGACGCGGGGTCCATGCCGGCCCAAGACGCGTCCGATGTCGGCCGCGGTCCTCCAAAGCTCAGAGCTCGTGAACGGTGATCGCTTTCGGACCCGATTCCCCCTCCGAGCAGGGACCGTCCGTACGGCGACGAATCGTGGGGAGATGGAACGGATGGGAACCGTCACCGGTATCGCACGGAGCTAGCGGGAAAGGTGGTGAGGGGAGCGGACCGTTCGACCGGCATTTTCCGCCTGAGCCGCCGCCAATGGGCCGTGCTCGCCCTCCTGACCCTGCTGGCCCTCCTCGTTCGGCTCATCGGCATCGGGGCCTTTCATTCATACGCATACGACGAGGCCTACTATGTCGCCACGGCCCAGAATCTGCTGGGGCTTCACGTCTTGCACGGCTCGGCCCTCACGGGTCCCCTGACCCGTTACACCGACCCTAATCTCTTCTCGGCCCCGCCGTTTGGCAAAGAGCTTATCGCCGCCTCCATCTGGACCTTTGGAAACCATCCCTGGGCCTGGCGCCTTCCCGGCGCCATCCTGGGCGGAGTCATGCCGGCCGCGGGATACTTCCTGGCCCGGTTTCTGTTTCCACGGCATCCCGGAGTCTCCGTCGTGGCCGGCTTCTTCCTGGCCTTAGAGGGACTTGGAATCGGCATGAGTCGGACGGCGCTCCTCGACTCAACCGTGGTTCCGCTTGCCGCATGGGGCATTCTTCTGGCGGTGGCGGCCGGCTTTGACCTCGTCGCCGTGCCGCGGAGCCGGGGACGAGTCGCGGTCCTGTTTGGAGGCGGAGCGCTTCTGGGTCTCGCCCTGGCCACGAAATGGACCGGCGGTCAGGCCCTCCTGACCGCCGGCGGCATCCTGGCCCTAGGGTTTTTCCACCGTCTCCCGAGTGTCCGCCGTCCCCGCGCCGGGCCCGTAATCGCGACCCTGTCGCTGTATGTAGGCGCACTCGTGGTGCTGCCACTGGCCATCTATGTGGCCACTTACCTGTGGGGCGCGGGACCCGTAGGCTTTGCCAACGGCGTGCCCGCCCGCGACGGCTTCTTCTATGGCGTGGTGTACATCCAGCATCAGCTGCTGGCGGGCATGTGGGCGCTCCGCTTCACCCACCCCTGGCTCGCGCCGGCCTGGACATGGTTTCTCGTGCCGCGCCCCATCTATCTCATCTCCTCCTACGCGGGATCCTGGCACTCGGCCGTCTATGCCCTCTCCAATCCCCTTTGGGTGTGGCTGGGCGGCGCCGGGCTCCTCCTGGGCGCCGTCAAGATCGTACGGCCGGCACTCCTGGCCCATCTCCCAGGTGACCGCATCGCCTGGGGCGCCTTGTGGATCTGGACGGCCGCCTTCTACGGCACCTGGTTTCTGACACCCCGGTCCAAATTCGACTATTACTTCTACCCGATGACGGTGGCGGTGGCGATGGCGGCGGCGGCCTTGCCGGGTCTTTTGGCGCACGTGCGCACCGGCGGTCGACCGTGGGCGCTGCGGGCGTACTGGATGCTCCTCATCCTGACGACCTTGTATCTCTTTCCGCTGTGGGTCGGCATCTCGCTGCCCACGCGGGTGTCGAACGACCTGGTATGGCCACCCATGTGGGGGCCTATCCCCAGCGCCACGAGCTCGTCGGTCCCGGCACCCAGCACCGTCGCGACTTTGGGGCCACTCCACGCGGCCCCGGCTCCGACGGGCGCGCCCGCGCTCCCCACGGTGGTTGCGGCCCAGGGATACGGGCCCGCGCACGAAGCCTGGTTTTCTTCGTCCCTGGGCCCGCTGAATCTGGGGATGCCGGCCGGGGGCCCGGTCGACGGGGGCGTGACCGTAAGTGCCGGCGGTCTCGTGTATGCGGGAACCACGACCAATGAGGTGGTGGCGCTCGCGGCCCTCTCCGGCCTTCGGCAGTGGAGCGCCGTGGTCCCCAACCAGGTGCACGGCATGCCGCTTCTGGTCCCGGACGGCCGTCGGATGCTGGTGGTTGTGGGGGTGGGCAATTCGAGCTTTCGCGGGTACAACCGGCGCGAGGGCTGGGTCCGGGGCACGGGCATCAACGGGCTCGTGGCACTTGATGCCGGCACGGGACGCCAGGTATGGATGCGGGCGACAACGTCGGAGGATATGGCCACACCGGTGTATCATGCCGGCGTCCTCTATGAGGTTACCGGGTCGGGCCGCCTCATCGCCGTCGCGGCGACGACCGGCAAGCTCCTATGGACGCTCCGGTTGACCGGGTTCGACAGCCTCTCGGCCCTCCAGTACGTCGACGGGCATCTCCTGGTGGCCACAAACCAGTACATGGTCTCCTACCCGGCCCGCTCCTCCACACTCTGGAGCATCGACATCGCGCGGCGCCGTGTCGCCTGGGCGGCGGCGCTGCCCGCCAAGAGCGGACTGTCCGACTGCAGCGTGGCCGTGGCGGGCGGCATTGCCTACATTACCGGTGTCAGCCGCATCGTGAATACGTCGCCCGTACCCACCCTCTCGGAGACCCTGTTTGCGCTCAATGCGTCCACCGGTCAGAGGCTCTGGACCCGAAGCCTGGGCCAGGGCCATCTCGGCCTCGACCAGGCCGAGGTGGGGACGCCGCTTGCCACTGCCCGCGCGGTCTTCGTCGCCAATCCGGCCGCCGGCACCATGTTCGCGTTCAACGCCAGCGGACACCGGCTGTGGGAAGGACGCCTGCGCGGTGGAGTGGAGACGGGATCGCCGGTGCTGGCGGGCGGCCGCCTGTTCTGGGGCAACGGGTCTGGCGGGATCGCGGCCGTAAACGCCCGCACCGGGCGCGTCCTGGCCGTGGACGCGCTGCCCACCGGGCCCCTCGGCACCTCGTCACCGGTGCTGGTGGGCCAGACGCTCTGGTTTGGAACCGCGCTTGGATATGTGGACGCGATCGGCATCTCGCCCTAGCGCCTGCCGGGTCTGCTCGCAAACCCGGCCCGTATGGCGGAAGGCGCCCCTACGAGGCGCTCGAGGCGGTTGACGCGCTGGCCGGGGTGCGTTCCCGGTTTGCCTTCTCCAGTTCCAGCACCGTCATCAGCACGCCGAGATGCGAGAAACCCTGGGGAAAGTTGCCGCGCGGCTCCCCGGTGTCCACATCGGCGTGCTCGCCCAGAAGTCCCAGGTTGGTCGTCTTTTGCAGGAGAGCGTCTAACAGCGCCGCGGCGCTTTCCTCCCGATGCTGGCGGATGTAGACCCGCGCCAGCCAGCTCGAGGCCAGCACAAACGGATGGGCGGCCGTGCCCAGCATGTCGTTGGCGTACCGGTATACCCATGGGAAGTGCAGCAGATCCTGCTCGATGGCGGCCACCGTGGACCGGAAGCGCTGCGAGTCGGCGGGGCAGAATCCGTAAAGCGGCAGTGTGAGCACGGCCGCATCCAGGTCCTCTCCCCCAAAGGCCTGCACGTACGCGTGGCGGTGCGCGCTGAAGCCGTGCGTCTCGATAGCCTCCCGGACAACCGCGGCCACGCGCCGCCAGCGCTCCACCCGGGCCGGCCGCCCCGCCATTTCGGCCAGTTCCGCCCCGTAGCGGAGTGCCACCCAGCACATGAGCTTCGAGTGGGTATAGTGGGCATCCTGCCCGCGGAACTCCCACAGGCTCGCGTCCTTCTCATCCCAGTGCACGGCCACCCAGTCCACCATGGTCTCGATGGCCGTCCAGTAAAAGGTCAGGAACTCGTGATCCCGCGTGGCCTTGACGTAGCGGTAGAGGGTCCACAGGAAATCCCCCTCCACGTCCAGCTGGGTCTGCGAGGTGGCAGCGTTGCCTTCCCGCACGGGGCGCGAGTCGCGAAAGCCGGGCAGCCAGCCAAGTTCGTGCTCCCCACGAATTAGGGTGCCGTCGATGTGGAAGAACGGGGCCTTGAAAGGCTTGCCCTGCAGGTCGACCAGACTCAGCATGAATTCAATGAACCGGCGGGCGCTCACGTGATCGCCGGCATCCAAAAGCGCCTCGGCCATGTAGGAACCGTCCCGGATCCAGGAAAACCGGTAATCCCACTGCCGCGTCTCCCCCACCGTCTCCGGCAGGGAGGTCGTGGGCGCCGCGATAATGGCGCCGTTGGTCCGGTACTGAAGGCCGTACAGAACCAGCAGCGCGCGCTCGACCGCCTCTTTGTAAGGGCCGTCGTAGCCGGCCACCAGATGGTCCTTCCAATACTGGATCGTGTGGCGCAGGGACGCGTGAGGCTCCTCGCCCTGGAGCGCCGCTTCGGCCGAGGCGGCCTCTTCCCGGAGCTGGCGGCGAACCTCCTCCCCTTCCCGGCCGGTGTCGGCCAGGTAGCGCAGGATGAGGTCGTAGCGGCCGGGGGGAAGGGTCCAGCGCCCGTTCACGGGGTCGCCCGTGACCACCGCGTCCTTATCTGTCGCGTGTCCCACGGGGACAAACACCAGTGTCTCCGATCCCTTCGGGTTCTCAAAGGCCACCGCCGAATCGTTCAGGGTGTGCGGGTCGGCGGCGATGAGGCCATATTCGAACACCGGGTGCAGCTCGACCGTGAGCGGGATGTCCGTCAACACCACCCGTCTAAGCTCGGCCCGCCCCATGGTGAGGTAGTCACAAATGACGGCCTTCTTGCCATCGGCCAAGAGCTCCGTCTCCAGCACGTTGGTGCCGGGCAGGTAACGCTGGCCGGTCACCTGGCCCCCTTCGGCGCTGATGCGAAAATACCCATGCCGTTCATCGCCCAGCAGACGGCTGAAGACAGACGGGCCATCAAAGCGCGGAAACGACAGCCAGTCCACCGACGCGTCTGGCCCGACCAGGGCCGCGGTCCGGCTGTTGGACAAAAACCCGTAGAACTGCATGCCAACCTCCCGCTACAACGTTGTCGACCGCGGACGGTGCGCCGCCAGGCCACGGCGCTGGACAAGACGATGCCTCTTTGCCAGCGTCCACGACCCCGGGCACTTTGTCATCCCAGAGTGACGATGGTTTTGATGTCGTCAGGACCTTTTTGCAGGGCCTTGGCGAAATCGGCCAGCGGATGGCGGGCGGTAATGACCTGCTCCAGCAGCCCGGGAAACTGGACCCCGAACCCCGCCAGATCCTGCACCGCCCTCTCATAATGGGCGCGCGCCGCATTCACCGATCCGACCATGGCCTGATTTTCGAGTACCATCGTGCTGTTCATCAGATTGACGTCGATATCGAGGCTGTGATGGCCGCCCGTTACGCCTGTGAGGGCCAGCACCCCGTTCTGGGCCAGGGCCGACAGCGCCCGGAACACGAGGGGGGCGTAGCCGGTGGCCTCGAGCCCGATGTCGAACCCGCCGGCCGGCCCCGCCTTTTCAAACGGCGTCTTGGTGTCATCTATGTAGTGGCCGCCCATGCTCTCGACAAAGCGCGCTTTCGGGGAATCGGCCGGACGCTGGTCCACGACGTACACGTCAAGGCCCCGGCTTCTAAGGAGCAGAGCCGCCAGGATCCCGACCGGGCCCGCCCCGGTCACGAGGCCGGTCTGCGGGTGGCCCGGCGCGGTATGGATCTGAAGAGCCCGCTCCAGAGCTTTTTCTACGATGGTGAGTGGCTCCGTCAGTACCGCGAACTCGCCCAGGGCCGCCGGCGCCGACACGACGGCGTCCGCGTCCAGCACAAGCCGTCCGCGGAGAAATCCGTCGAGCCCTTTGATGCCATGTTCCTGGTAGTGTCCGGTCAGACATTCGTCCCAGCGGCCCACGGCGCAGGCGGGGCAGCGTTCCGGACACGGTCGCCGGACGATCGGCACCACGAGGTCTCCCGGCTTGAAGCCGGTGGCATCTGAACCCGCCTGGACGACCCGGCAAAGACTTTCGTGACCGAGCACGAGCGCCTCATGGCCGGCCGGCGCCTGCCCGTAAAGGCCCTCGCAGATCTCAGCGTCGGTTCCGCAGATGCCGACCGCCACCACCTCCAGCAGGAGCTCCCCCGGCCCAATCTCGTCGATGACGGGTACGGTCCCCTGCCGAAAAGAGTCCTTCTGTCCGGGCGTCACCAAAATCGCGTCCGTACTGCTCATGAAGTTGTCTCCTCTCCATTCTTGCGACCACTAAAGTTGTGATGGCGGCTATGGCTGTGACGGTCGTTAGGGTGGTCAGGGTTCATGGCACCGCGTCATCGGGCGGCCGGCTCGGGCGGCTCGTCTCCCGCACCCAGGGCCTCCAGCACGCGAAGGATGCGGTAGAGGCCGCGCCGGGCTTCCGGCGACCGCACGCGTCGAAAGAGAGCCGGAAGGCTTATGCGCTCCGGAGCCGGCTCGGAGAAGGCGGCCAAAATCTCCGCCGCCGGCAGGATGGCCAGGACCTCGGAGAGCAACAGGACATTGCGGAGCGCACGGGTGTGGGCCGGGTCTGACAGCTCCTTCAGCGCGATGGCGGCGAGCCGGTCCGACTGCTCCGCGGCCGCCACCGCCACGTCCAGCACGCCATGCGCGGCCAGGGCGTGAACAAGCCGCCCCATCAGATCCTCTTCGGCCACCGCCGCGGGGACGGCATCTGTCGGACGGTCCAGCGGCTCGGCCATCAGCCCTCCTCTGGCGCCGGCGCACCCGGCATCGCATAGTCGTCGCGCGCCCACTTCCGCTCCACCTCTACCCCGGACTGCGGCCTTCGCTGATGGCGCCGGTGGTCGGTTCGCGGCAACGCCGGCTCCTCGTGCAGGTCGAGCCGCTCCAGTGCCACCGGAAGTTCTTTGAAGGCCGGCGTATTGGTGGTCCGGTCGTGGAGGCGGCCGGTTAGTTGGTTCACGGCCGCCGCGCCCGCGTCGTGCATGGGCAGGTAAAGGACGCGCCCCGTGGCCCGTCCGGTTACTTCCACCGACACCCTGAGCGCCCCATGCCGGGACCTTATCCGCACGACGTCTCCTGACTGCAGCCCGCGTTCGGCCGCCAGCTCCGGTGATACCTCGACAAAGGTCTTCGGAACCCGCGCCCGGATCCCGCGGGATCGGAACGTAAGCTGGCCTTGGTGGAAGTGTTCCAGGAGCCTGCCGTTGTTGAGATACAGATCAAACTCGTCATCCGACTGCGCGGGCGGCTCGTAAGCGACCGGCCAGAAGTGGGCGCGGCCGTCCTCGAAATGAAACCGTTCCGCGTAGAGATAGGGCGTACCGGTGCCGTCCGCGGCGACCGGCCACTGGACGCTCTGAAAACCGTCCAGGCGGTCATGACGCACGCCCGCAAAAAGCGGGGAGAGCATGGCCGCCTCGGCCATCACCGCCGCCGGGTCCGGGTAGTCCCAGGAGACGCCGAGAGCCCGTGCCACGCGGGTCAGGATCTGCCAGTCGGGGAGACTCTCCTCCAGAGGCTCGAACACCGGGTTGAGCCGCTGGATGCGGCGCTCGGTGTTGGTGAAGGTCCCCGTTTTTTCAAGGCTCGGCGATGCCGGCAGCACCACATCCGCGTAGCGCGCCGTCTTGGAGAAAAACACATCCTCGACGACCAGAAACTGCAGTTGCGACAGGGCGGCTTCGACGTACGCGCTGTCGGCGTCCACCAGCGACACGTCCTCTCCCACCAGGTAGACGCCTTTTAGACTTCCCGCATGAATGGCGTCCATCATCTGATGGTTGTCGAGGCCCGGCTCCTCCGGCACCCGGCGTCCCCAGGCTCGTTCAAACCGTGCCCGCACCGCCGCATCGCCGACCGGCTGATATCCCGGCAGATAATTCGGCATGCAGCCAAAATCGCTGGCGCCCTGGACGTTGTTGTGGCCGCGCAGCGGGTAGGCGCCGGTGCCCGGGCGACCGTACTGCCCCAGGACCAGGAGCAGGTTGGAAAGGGCGGTGGAGGTGTCGCTGCCCCCCTGGTGCTGCGTCACGCCCATGGCCCACAGGACAGCGACCCGCGGTGCCTCATGGAGCATGAGCGCGAGGCGCTCCAGGTCTTCGACACGGATCCCGGTGACCTCTTCCGCGGCCTCCAGGGTGTAGGGTTCCAGGCTGGCCCTTAAAGCGTCAAAGCCTTCGGTCCGCGCCTCGATGAAGGCCGTGTCGGCAAAGCCCCGGTCGATGAGGTGCCGGGTCAACGCACAGATCCAGTGCTGGTCCGTCCCCGGCGCGGGACGAAGATAGAGGTCCGCCCGCTCCGCCATCTCGTGGCGCCTCAGATCGGCCACCACCAGGCGGTGGCCGAAAAGCTTCTGCGCCCGCTTGATCTTGGAGGCCAGGACGGGATGAGACTCGGCGGTATTGGATCCCACGACCAGGACCAGGTCGGCCGCCTCGATGTCGGCCATGGATCCGGCGTCGCCGCCATACCCCACCGTCCGCCACAGGCCCGCCGTGGCCGGCGACTGACAGTAGCGTGAGCAGTTGTCGACATTGTTGGTGCCAAAAACCTGCCGGGCCAGCTTCTGGGTCAGGTACGCCTCCTCGTTGGTGCACTTCGACGACCCGATCACCGCGATCGCGTCCGCACCCTCCCGGGACAGTATGCGGGTGAATCCCTCCCGCACCCGCTCCAGCGCCTCGTCCCAGTCCACTTCCCGGAAGCCGTCCGCTTCGCGCACCAGCGGGCGCCGGAGGCGGTCGGGGGCGTTCACGAAGTCCCAGCCGAACTTGCCCTTGATGCAGGTGGCGATGCCGTTGGCCGGCGCGTTGGGATTCGGCTCGACTTTCAGGATCTCCCGGCCGTGGGTCCACAGCTCGAAACTGCACCCCACGCCGCAATACGTGCAGACAGTCTTGGTTCGCTTGATGCGGGACGCCCGCATGGCGGCTTCCATGTTGCTCACCGCCATGAGCGGGCGAAAGTCGGTCTCCACCGCCCGCGTGACGTCAAGCAGCGTCTCCCGGAGTCCCGGGGCCATTCCGGTGGCAAAGCCGGCCCGGCCCACCATGGACTTCTCCATGAGCGCGTCCACCGGGCAGACGCTCACGCATTGTCCGCAGGCGACGCAGGACGAGTCGCCGGCCGGCTGGCCGCCGTCCCACACCACCCGCGGCCGCGGCAGTTCCCAATCGATGGAAAGGGTTTCGTTGACTTCGACGTCCTGGCACGCCTCAACGCACCGCCCGCACAGGATGCAATTGTCAGGGCGGTATGTGTAAAAGGGATGGGAGCGGTCCTCCTCGAAACCGGAAGGCTGCCAGGGCCGTTCCTGCGAGCGGAGGTTGAGCGCCCCCACCGCGTCGTGGAGGGAACAGGTGCCGTTGTTGTCGCACACGGTGCAGGCGAGACGGTGGCGCTCAAGCAAACGCTCAACCGCCTCCTGGCGGGCGGCTCTTACCGGAGCGCCCGACACGTCAATGTGGTCCCCGTCCCGGACCGGCGTGAGACACGCCCGCACGAGGCCCCCGTCCCGCTGTACAAGACAGGTGTCGCATGTGCCGATGGGGTCCAGGCTCTCGTGCCGGCAGATGTGGGTCGGTGCCGCGTCCACCGCCAGGAGGGCGTCCAGGAGCGAGACCCCCTCGTCGAAAGGGTGCGCGGCTCCGTCTACATAAAATGTGGGCACGGCCGCCTCCTTGTCTATGCGCGCGGGACTCTTCGACACGACCGCTCCTGACTGGTGACAATGACTGATCGATGCATGAGACCCGCAAATCCTCCGGGTTCCGCACCATGATCCGTGGCAGCCGCTGTACCGCGATCCTAACAAACCCCCGTAGGATCCTCAAACGAGGCCCTTCGGGGACGCCCCAGGGGCGTTTCTATCCGGTTAAAGTTTGCCGACGCCCCTCTCGCCCGTTACGATCGACCAAGTGGCGCCATCCTGGAGACGGCGGTCTTTGGCGAAGGCCAGCGCCCAACCCGGCCACGGACACTTGCAGAGGGCAACCCGCGAGGAGGATGACGTCTGACAGCGGCCAGAACCACCCGGACGCCGGGACCCCACCGACCCGTATGGCGTATCATCCGCCTGCTGCTGGCAGTCGTGATTGGCCTCCTCTTTGTGGACATCGCGGCTTCGGCCGTTCTCGCCCTGCGTCTGCAGCACACGGCGCTTGCTGCCCGCACGCTTGTGCGCGAACGCCGGTACGCCAGCCTCCAGGCTCCCCTGGCTCATCTCGCGGCCGATGCGCATGCGCTTCACCTGACGTTGATGCCTGGCTGGGTCCTGACACCGATTCCGGTCCTCGGCCCCCGCATCGCGTCCCTCCTCTACCTGGAGGACGCGCTGGCCGAGGGGGCGGCCGGCGCCTCCCGGCTGTGGCCCTCGGCGGCTCCCTTCGTCGGGGCGCTCACCCACGGCAACCAGCACACCGCGTCCGGACAGTCGCTCCTGGCCCGGATCGCGCCAGACGTCCGCCCGGCGCTGGCAGGCATCACGGCCGCTCTCCCGGACTTCCAAGCCTTCGGACAGGACTTTGCCCACGTGAACCTGAAGCTCCTGCCGGCCGCCGTCGGACGCCTGCTGCCACGGCCGTCGCGGGCCCGCGCAGACGTGGCCACGGCGGTGAACACCCTCACGGAGGTGGCGCAGGCCGCCCCGGCCGTGCCTGCCCTCCTGGGACTCGGCCGACCTGCCCCCTACCTCCTCCTGATGCAGAACAGCGGGGAGATCCGGGCCACCGGCGGCTTCTTGACGGCGTACGGGTACCTCACCATGAAGAATGGCGTGCCGGGTCACCTGAGCGCCTACAACATCTATCAGCTGGATCCGGAGTTCGGGCCCGACGCGGCCAGCTATCAGCCGCCCGAGCCCATCGAGCTCCGGATGTACCTGCCGTGGCCGGCCCTGCACCTTCGCGACAGCAACGTCTCCCCGGACGTGCCGACGTTTGCCCATACCTTCTATCGCTTCTACGACTCCATTCCCCACACGCCGCCGGTGGACGGCATCGTGCTGCTTGACACCTGGTTTGCGGACCGCCTGCTGCGGGCGCTCGGCCCCACTGCCGTCGTGGCCGACGGCCATCGGGTGGTGCTGACCGAGGAGAACGCCAACGTGACCATGGAATATCTGGCGGAGCGCTCCGGCCTCCCGCAGGCCACCCGCAAGGCCTTTTTGAGCACGGCCATGACGACCCTCTGGCATCACGCCCTGGCGGCGCGCGGCACCACCCTGCGCCGGGTGCTGGGGGCGGTTCTGTACAGCCTCGACCGGGAACACCTGGTGTTTTACCTGAACAATCACGCGGCTGAGAGCGCCCTCATCGCCGCCGGCTGGGCCGGCGCCATGAAGCGGCAGGTGCCCGGCGACTTTCTCGAGGTGGTGGACGAGAACCTAAACGGCCACAAAGACAATTTTGCCCTGGTCGAGTCGGTGGCTACGCGGCTCTTCCTACGCGGGGGCCGCCTGTGGGAGACGACCCGGATCAAGTGGGTGGAGCCGGCCGTGCACAACGGCTGGATGTACGTCGCCTACCGGGCCTGGATCCGCCTGTACGTGCCGTCAGGAGCCGTGCAGCGGGGACTTCAGGGTGACCATGGCTATCACTTCGTGAGCCAGAACCCGACACTGCACAAGACCGTCCTGAACGCCCATATCTTCATGCACGCGCGCCAATCGCTGCAGGTGCCGCCCAGCACCCACACCCTCACTGTCACCTACGAGTTTCCGAAGGGGTACCTCCCGCACACCATCACGCTGCAAAAACAGCCGGGTGCGCGGTCGCCGCATGTGACGGTCAGCGCCGGCTCCTGGTCCCGGACCGTGGTGCTGACACGGGTTCGCACCCTCACGCTCCCGCCCGGCTACTGACGGTTCCGCCTACCCCGACGGCGTCCGCCGCGGCGACAGCAGGCTTGCTGTGTGCCGGGCAGCGGCGGCATTCTCGCAGATGATGAGGACCGTGTCGTCTCCCGCCACGGTCCCGACGAGTCCTTCCGGCATCAGGTCGTCCAGAATCACGCCCACCGCGTGGGCGTTGCCCGGCAGGAGCTTCAACACCACCAAATTGCCGGCCCGCGCCACCGAGACGTAGGTGTCGGAGAGCAGGCGTTCGAGGCGGGCCAGAGACGGCAGCGGATGATGATCGTTCGGAAGCCCGTAGCGAAATCCCCCGCCCGCCGTGCGCATCCGCACGAGCCCGATCTCCCGGATGTCGCGCGAGACGGTGGCCTGCGTCGCCTCGAAACCCGCCGCCCGCACGGCCTGGACCAGTGCTTCCTGCGTGGGCACCGCCTCCTGCTCCACCAGTTCCCTCAGATATTGACGGCGGCGCGCCTGATCACTCATGCTTCACCCTTCTTCCGGCTGACCGTCCGTGACCGTCCACCCACCAGCTGCCCCGGGGGCGCCAGACTGAGCCGTTTCAGCGAACGTACGACGCCCCGTTAATGTCAAGGGTGGCGCCGGTCAGGTGGGGAGCCCGTCCGCTCAGCAGGAAGGCGGCCACCTCGGCCACGTCCTCCGGTCGGGCAAGCTCGCCGATGGGAATCTCGGCCACTGCCCGCGCCCGCTCGGACGGGTCCCGGAGGCTTGCGGCCGCCATTTCCGTCTCCACGAAGCCGGGTGCCACCACATAGGCGCGCACCCCGTCTTTGGCGTAAGCGCGGGCGATGCTGCGCGTGAGCGCCACGAGACCGGCCTTCGACGCGGCATAGGACAGCATCTCGGGATCGTCGCCCCGAAAGGCGGCCCGGCTCGCGATGGCCACGAAGCTTCCCTGGCGCCGCTCGAGGAAGTGCGGGAGAGCCGCCCGCACGATGTCGGCGGCCGCCTTCAAGTTAACCTGCAGGGTAGTCTCCCAGGAGGCGTCCCACCCCTCGTCACTCTCCGTAAGCAGCGGGGCGGTCCTCACCACCGCCGCATTCAACACCACTCCATCAACCCACGACAACTTTTCCAGGGCGTGGGCCCAGAGCCGCCGGCCGGCCCCCGGCTGCTCGAGGTCCTCACCGATGGTCACCACGCGCGGGCCGAGGCGTTCCGCCAGGCGCTCGGCCGGCTCCCGGCTGCGGCCGTAGTGCAGGGCCACCGCCGCTCCCTCGCGTACCAACGTCTCCACCATCACCGCGCCGATGCCGCGGGAGCCGCCCGTGACCAGAATGCGTCGTCCGTCAAGCATGAGTCGTTCCTCCGTCGGGGGCATGTTGGGGCGGGTCTTCGCCGGGCGGCAGGTATTCATGTCCGATGCCGCCCCGCGCCAGCACCTCAAGTCCACTCGGATCCCGGTACGGCTCCCCCATAACGACGCGGGAGACGCCCGCGTTGGCAATGGCCAGCGCGCAGTCGCGGCAGGGGCCGGTCGTCACGTAGAGGGTCTTGTCGGGCTCTCGATTCTCAGCAAATAGAAGCGCGTTGATCTCGGCGTGAACGCTCCAGCGGCAGGGTTCATGGTCGGGATCGGCGCACAGGACTTCACAATGCGGGTAGCCCTCGGGACTCCCGTTGTAGCCGGTGCTCAGGATCCGGCCGCGCCGGTCCACCACCACCGCTCCCACCGCCCGCCGCCGGCACGTCGCGCGGCGGGCCGCCGCCCGCGCGATGGCCATGAAGTACTGATCGCGGGAAAGCCTTGCCTCATCTCTTCCGGCCATCACACGCCACTCCTCATGCGTCTCCTCGATCGCCAGATCTCCTGTATCTCAGCAAGCTCAAAGGTGGTGGACGCTGTACACGCGCCACGATCCGGCCGCCTTGGCATAGAACAGAAGGCCCGCTGCCGCCATCACCACTTTGACCGTCCACCACGGGGGAGTGGCAAGCGCCCAGCGCCACGCAAACACATTCACAAACTGGAGCGGGGCCAGAACTTGAAACCCTCCCAGAAGCCGCAAGACCAGGTCCATGACGGGAATCCCGATCGCCATCAGATATCCCATCGTCACCCGGCCGGTATACGCGGCAAGCCAGCAGGAGATGCCCCCGAGAAACAGTCCCGGGCCGAGCGCCGTCAGGAGTCCGGTCCAGAACGGTACCGGACCAAACAGAATCCGCAGAACCAGAAACCCGAGAAACACGAGCACCCAGCCGCCGCCCACGAGCGCCAGCAGACGGGTTCGCGCCACCGCCCCCATGGGGTAGGCGCCTGCCATCTCAATCTGACCGTCGTCGTGCTCCACCAGGAGCAGGTGGGCGGAGGCGAGACCGAAAGCGATGGGCAGCATCGCCTCCGTGTTTTCGGGAAAGTGGACGGCCCAGAGAGCCGCTCCCCCTCCCAGGCCGCCGTGCATGAACGCGATCACGAGGAGCGCCACCGGAATGAGCCAGACGGCGGGCGCCAAGGCCAGTACCGCTTCGAGGCGCAGGCGAGTCAGGGCGGGGCGCTCATCAAGACGACGCGTCATGAATAACCTCCGACCACGTGATGGGGCTCCCCGAGCCGACACGGCCAAGAGCCGCCGCCAGGCCCGACACGCCCGCCGGACTCGTGAAGGCGGCCGAACCCGCAAGGGCGGCCGCCTCCGTCCGCTCTGTCGCATCCAGAATACCGACAACCGGCAGGTCGGCCCCCTTGGTCCAGGCCTGGGCCACCATCGCCGCGCTGGTTCCCGAAAGGCTCCGGTAGACGGAGAGGGCCGCCAGCACCGGCAGGATCTGCCCCCGCCCATCACCCACGGGCACGGCGGGGGCCAGGGCCGGGACGTTTCCTCCGCTCATCCCGAGCACGTTTGCCCATGAGAGCTCCGCGAGGGTGAGCCGCGCTCCCAGATCCGACGCGGGAGGAACGCCGCACCCGCCGGCCACCGGGTCAGCCGACACGCAGTAGGGGTTGTTCCCGGGCAGGGCAAGGAGCGATCCGGCCAGCAATGGACGGGTCGTGATGGGAGACACGACCGCGTCCAGGTGAGACGAAGCGCCGGGCAGCCATCGCGACAGAGACGACCAGGCACCGAGATAGGGAGTGAGGCCTGACAGGTCCACACCGGGTGCGCCGGCCACGGTGGCGTTTTGCTGGCTGTCGGGCTGGTACGGCCCCGAGAGCCACAGGATCGAGGGCCAGGAGGACCCCGCCGGCGTGGTGTACACACGACTTCGTCCCACCTGGCTCAGGGTGGTGAAACCGGCCAGGCCGGTATTCCCTGCCACCGTGAGCCGGATGGAGGTGCTGCCCCCGATGGGCGCTCCGCCGCCGCCCGGCGCCAGAAGCCGTGGGTACCAGCTTCCCTCGCCGTCCAGGTAGAGCGCATGATGTCCCGCGTACGCGCCCTCATAGGCGGTCCCGGGCATGAAGGGCGGGGTCGGCAGCACCGTCGGTGAGGGGAGAAGGTGGCCTCGATAGGTGATGACCAGCGGCACCCCGCCCTTTAACGGACCCGACAGCATCCACAGACTGGCGGCGGTGCCCGCCAGCACATTCCCGGACGACACGCGCGCCACGTCAAGCGGCGTTGTCCCGTCGCCGGCCGTCGTGATGGCGAGACCAGCATTGAGCCATAAGTAGAGCACGGCGGACGGCTTTACCACGGGCCCCGTCCACACCACCCGGCCGTCGAGTCCCCCGGTGGTGGCATTCACCGAAAGTGATATCGCGAGGCTCCCGGGCTGAATATCGGCCGTAGTGGCGGACGCCCCCTGCAGGACCGCGCTCGGCAGCACCCCGGGCGCCAGCGCGGAGGCTTCCGCCTGCAGCGTGATGAGGCCCGAGAGGGCCACCGCGGCGGTAACGCCTCCCCATATGAGCATCGGACGGGGTGACGCCGGAAGCGGCGTCTCGCGGCCCTGGCCGCGCACACGGGCGGCCAGCCACAAGAGGCCCACCCCGACCGCCAGATAGAAGAGCCGATTTCCGATAAGCCAGCCCGCCACCGGCTTCAGGAGCGAGGCCGGCATCGCGAGGCCCAGGGTCAGAAGCCCGGGAAAAGGACTGAAGAGCTGCAGCCGGAGTGCGGTGGCGCGGGAGATTCCGGGAAGCTTGTACTCCAGAAATGCCACCAGCAGCGCCGCCACGATGGCGGGCGTGTAGTAGCGGGAGCCGCCCCCCGTTTTCGCCACCAGATAGAGCGCGCCTCCCACCACCAGCACCAGGCTCGGACCCACCACCAAGAGCGACCAGCCCGCGTCCGCGGCGGCGCTGGCCGCGATCGGGAGCCGTGCCACCAGGGCCAGGACCAGATCGCCGACCAGGTTGACGGCCAGAAGCTCGGCCGCGCCGATGGCCAGAAGGCCGAGGCCGCGGCCCGCCAGATAGGTGATGGACGACAGCGGCCGCGCGTACAGCGCGGTCTCATCGTCGGGCCGGCGCCATATCTGACCGACGACCAGCACCAGCGAGAACGGCACCACCTGCAAGCAGACGGCCAGCATCTGGACACTCGCATCGGCTGCGGTCGGAGACCCCAGGGCCGCCACGCCGCTCACGACACTCAGAATGAGAAGCATGAGCAGCTCGACCCGCGTCATGACCTCGCGCCATGCGAGCC
The DNA here is from genome assembly GCA_021797815.1 of Bacillota bacterium. Lineage (GTDB taxonomy): Bacteria > Bacillota > Sulfobacillia > Sulfobacillales > JAIMBI01 > JAKATP01. The sequence goes on along the minus strand of JAJZYZ010000038.1, from coordinate 2,524 downwards.
GCCAGGTGTCAAAGGCGAGGACCAGCACGGCCGAAGACACCGGCACGGTGGCCGGCGGCCGTCCGGTCTCGGAGCGCCTCAAGCCGGAACCTCGCGGCGATTCCACTCGTGTTCCACCACCAGATACCCGTCCATCACCGTGGGCGGCCGCCGGCGGAGACCGTCCCCCACCGGCTCTCCCAAAATCAGCACCTGCCGCCCGCCCGTGCCCATGTCCAGCCCCACTTCCAGCGCGCCTGGCGGGACCGCGGCCCCGGGACTCAGCACCACCGCACGCTCTCGCGCACGGTCCTTAAACTTCGTGACCATGCCTTGAAAGACGGCCCGCCCCCCCGCCAGCATGATGACATTCTTGCAGTAGGTCTCCACCTCATCCAACAGATGGGTGGTGACCAGGATGGCGCGCGGACCGTCGTCGTCCGCCAAAAGCTCGAACATGCGCTCCCAGAAAGCGTTGCGGTCTTCCGCGTCAAGGCCGGCCGTGGGCTCATCCAAGAGCAGAACCTGCGCGCGCCGGGTCCACAGAAGGGAAAGTGCCAGCCACCGCCGCCGGGCCGGGGAGAGCCGTGCGGCCGGATAGTCGGCCGCCTCCCAGAGGCCGAAACGGGACAGGGCGCCCTCTATGCGCTCCCCGGCCCCCGTCTCGCCCTCCTCAAGCCACAAAATCTGTCGTTCAAAGTGTTGACGCACGGTAAGGCGGGCAAAAACGCCCGGAAACTGAGGCAGGTAGCCGACCTGTCGGCGAACCTCGGCCGGGTCGTCCTGCAGGGCCGCCGGCCCCACCTCCACATGCCCCTCCCATGGTGGCAAAAGCCCGGCCAACGTTCGCAGGAGCGTGGTCTTGCCGGATCCATTCGGCCCCACCATGGCCGAGAGGCCCGACATGAGGTCAAGGCTCACCCCGCGCAAGATGATGGGGGCCTCGCTTCCGCGGCCGTACTGAACCACGCCACGGGCCAGAAGCTCGACACCGCTCATGACACCCACCCCTGCCGGCTTCGCCAGACCGTGTAGAGATAGCCGTGCTCGGCGGTCGGCTCCACCTCGCGGGCCACCTGGTGCGGACGGCTGTCACCGATGACGAAAATGCGTTCCGGATCCCCCGTGACCACGGTGAGCCCGAGAACCCGGTTCTTAAAGCTCCACGGCAGTTCGAAGACGTGGCCCGAAGCCACACCCGCCAGATCCCCCGTCCCCATCAGTCCGGCCACCCGGCCGCCCTGGAGAATCAGCACCCGCCCCGGCACGGCCAGCGCCTCGCTCACCACCTGCGAGGCCATGACGACGGTGCGGGTCTCGGCCACCGCCCGCAGAAGCTCCAGGACCGTGATCTGCTCAAATGGATCGAGGCCGGCGCTCGGCCCGTCCACCAGCAGCACCGGCGGGTCGCGCATGAGCGCCTGGGCCAGAAGAGCCCGCCGCTTCATGCCCCCGGAGAAGGCTTTCAGTCGCCGATCGGCCGCATGCTGGAGGTTCACCGCCACGGTGGCCGCCTCGGCCCGGTCCGGTGCCTCCGAGCCGAACCCGTCAAGTCTCGCCAGCTCCTCCAGGTATTCACGCAAGGTGAGATCAAGCGGCAGGCCAATTACCTGGGGCACGTAGCCAATCTCCCGCCGGACCCCGAGGGGGTCAAAAAGCGCGTCGCGCCCGCGCACCCGGATGCTTCCCGCCCACGGCTCCACCCGCGTCGCCAGCGCGGCGATGAGGGTCGACTTCCCGCTGCCGCTGGGACCGAGCACCGTAAGGGCTCCGGTCTGGTGCTCGAACGACACGTTCACGAGCGCGGCGTCGCGCCGGCCTGGCCAGACGACCTCCAGATCCTCCACTTCGACCAAGGCGCCGGCCCCCTCTCCTGCTCGCGGTATTCCTGGCTCCCAAATCAGCGCGGCCCCATGCGAATGGCGCCGTCCAGCCTTATGACACTCCCATTTAGCATGCGGTTCTCCAGCAGCTGCCGGACCAGGTGCGCGTATTCCTCCGGCCGGCCCAGGCGGGGTGGAAAAGGCACCTGCTGGCCGAGGGAGACCCGGGCGGCCTCCGGCAGCGCCGCCATCATGGGAGTGTCGAAGATGCCCGGAGCGATGCCCATGACCCGGATCCCGTCGCGGGCGAGCTCCCGGGCCAGCGGCAGCACCAGGGAGGCCACGCCGCCCTTGGAGGCGGCGTAGGCCGCCTGCCCCACCTGCCCCTCGAAGGCGGCAATTGACGCCGTCAGGATGAGAACGCCCCGCTCTCCGTCGTCACCCGCCGGATTCTCCCGCATGCGGGCGGCGGCCAGCCGGGCCGCATTGAACGTGCCAATCAGATTTACCCGGATTACTCGTTCGAATCGTTCAAGGTCATGGGGTCCGTCCCTGCCCAGGACCCTTTCGGCCAGCACCACCCCCGCCGAGCTCACAAGCCCGCCAAGAGGGCCAAAGCGGGCCCTGACCGTGTCCAGGGCCGCCGAAAGGCTCTCGGAATCGGTCACGTCGGCAGGCACGGCCAGGCACCGGCCGGGATGCCGGGCCGCCGCCTCAGCCGC
>JAJZYZ010000118.1 GCA_021797815.1 Bacillota bacterium | reverse complement strand
TACGGGCTGCCTCTGTTCAACTCGGTCCAAGGCACTGGAGGCCTCGACAAGGCTGTGGGGCTCTGGAACCCCCGGACCGGTGCCCGGGCCTCCCTCTTCCACTCATCCCGGAACTGGGTGATCGAGATGGCGATGGCCGACCGGGGCTGGGCGGTCGCGTTTGAAACCTACGGGCCCTCTTGGATCCCTCCGTGCTGCATATCCACCCCCTGGCGCATCGTGGCACTGGATCGGGCCAACGGTGTGCGCTGGACGGTGGCGGCGGCCGGGACCAATCAGGGTTTCCGCTACGTGGGTCAGGTGGGACAGTTCTCCCTGGCCGGAAACTTCGTCGCCTGGACGGCGCTTGTGCCCACGGCGTCCGGCTGGAAGGCGGAGGTGATGGCGCTCCACCTCACGACGCCCCCAGCTCTCTCCACGCCCCCGCCTGATTCGCACGTCATGGCCAGCGTGAGTCCGGTGTCGGCCTGGGGTTTTGTCGACCCGGCCGTCAACGCCCGCGGCACCCGTGTGGCCTTCACGCTCCTACATGCCCGTGGCGGCCACCTTCCCCTCGCCAGGCGCACCATCCTGGTCTCGCTGCCCGCTGGCCGCCGCATCGCTTCCTGGCTCGGCGCCGGCAGTCCTTCGTTCGGAGCCGCCGGCCGCACGCTCGCGATGATTGCCGGCGATGGCTCCGTAGACCTGGTCTCGGATAGAAACGGCACGCTGGTTGCGCGGATTCCGCCCGAAAACCGGTCCGGCACGCTTCGTTCGGCGCCCCTGGTCGGGACGGACTTCATCACCTGGGTGCGGAGCGGGCTGGCGGCGGCCGGGATCGTGCGTCCATTTCACCGGTGGCTTCTCATACCTCGCTCCTCGTATAAGGGCATCCTGTTAAACACCTTGACGGGCGGCGCGACCCTGACCTGGACCAGCCAGGCGGGGAAGGGAGAGCCGGTCGTGCACGCGGCGGTGGGGCTCTTGGCGGAGCCGGCTCCCCCGACGCCTCTCCCGCCGGGATTCTGGAAGGCAGCCGGCAGGGCCGCGCGGTTTCGAGACTACCCCCGCGCCGTCGGGTCCCGCCCCTGTCCCATCCCGGGCGGGTATCCCGATCTCCACGGACCCGAGGTCTCTGTCGGAACGTGCACCACCGCCATCGTGTCGACTGCGGCCTACCGGCAGCTCGCCACGGAAGCGGGCCGCGTGATTCGAACCCCGGGGGGGCGCCTGCCGGCCGCGGCGGTCGTCCTCAGCCGGTGGTATTGGAATCCCGGGGGACGCGTCGTAACCCGGATGTGGCTTGTCGCCCTGAACGGAGGCGGCCGGGTGGTCGGGATCGCGTCTGCCGGCTCGCCCTGACCGGCTGGCGGCTCCACGATTGGCTCCGGAGGGGCTGGCAGGGTGAAAAGACGGTTCTCAGGCGACGCCGACATGCGCATCGGAGGATTTTCCCGGTCAAACCCGGAAAACTTGTCGTATGAAGCATGAATCGGTGGGCGACGACACGCCCCTGTCATCTCTGGGCGAACGCGGCGTCATCGAAAAGGCGCGCCGACAGGCCGGGCGGCCGCGCGCACCGCTTCTCCTCGGCATCGGGGACGACGCGGCACTCGTCCATGTCCCTGCCGGCAAACTTCTCACGCTCACCTGCGACATGCTGGTCGAGGGCGTGCACTTTCGGCGCGACTGGAGCACGGCCCGCCAGATTGGCGGCAAGGCGGCGGCGGTGAACCTCTCCGACATCGCCGCCATGGGCGGGGAGCCGGCGGTCGCGCTGGTGTCGCTTGCCGCCCCCGGGGAGATTCCGGCCCGCTTCATCGACGACTTTTTCGCGGGGCTCACCGCGGAGCTTTCGGATCATGGCTGCCAGCTGGCCGGTGGGGACACGGTGGCGAGTCCGGGGCCCGTCGTCGTGGATGTTACGATCGCGGGCTTCCAGGAGAAGGCCGTGCGCCGCCGAGGCGCCCGGCCCGGGGATGTGCTGATGCTGACTGGCCCGGTCGGCGGAGCGGCCGCCGGCCTCGCCCTCCTGGAGGCGGGGGCCCGTTTTCCGGGGGCGGACACGACGGAGCGCGCCCTTATCGAAGCGCAGCTCTCACCGCACCCCCGAGTGCGCGAGGGGCGGGCGCTTGTGCGATTCGCCCACGCCATGACCGATCTCTCCGACGGGCTCGGGACCGCCCTCGGTCTCCTGACGGAACCGGGCGGCCTCGGCGCGCGGCTTGACCGTGAACAGATTCCGGTCGCAGCCGGGCTCGCCCAGGTCGCCGGGCGTTTCGGACTCGACCCCGTCCATCTGATGGTCGACGGGGGCGAAGAATACGAGCTCCTGGCCGCTGTGGCGCCAGGCCGCGTTCCCTCCCTAATGCGGAGTTTCTCCCGCCTCGGTCATTCCCTCTACCCTGTCGGACAGGTGACCGCATCGCCTGGGCTCTTCTGGCGCGAGGGGGAAAGGGAGGCAGCCATTGAGCGAGCAAGCTTCGAGCACTTCCGGCTGGGCGGAGAGCTTTAAGAGCCTCGAAGGGCTTGAGAGTCTGGCGAACCGTTTGGAATCTCTTTGGCGGCCCCCGGGAGCCATCCTGATTGACGGGCCGCTCGGGGTTGGCAAGACGACCCTCGTCAAGGCGGTGTTAAAGGCGGCAGGTGTCGCCGATGTGGTCAAGTCCCCGAGCTTCGACCTGGTTCATCCCCACCAGGGCCGATGGGGAAACTACCTGCACGTCGACCTTTTTCGGCTGGAGTCCCCCCCGCCTCCGGAGGAGCTTGATGTCGATGGGGAAGCGGCCCTGGTGCTGGTGGAGTGGGGTTTTCCCTGGGCACCCTGGTTTCCGGACCGCCTTGAGGTGCGGATGCAGTTGGCGGATGAAACGCGGCGGCTTAGCATGAAGGGTGTGGGCCATTGGGGCCGGCGGCTTGCCATGTGGATGGCGGGAGAAGCCGGGGGAGGTGAGAGTCGTGCCTCGCATTCTGGCGCTTGACGCGGCCGCGGGAGGAGTGTCGATCGCCCTTGCCGAAGGGGCACGCATCGTCGCCTACGTCGAATGGCGGGAGGACCGGATGGCCGGGGAACGGCTCCTCTTCTGGGTACGGCAGATTGTCGGCGGAGCGTCCGCCCCGGGCGGGGTAGCGGTCGGCCTGGGTCCCGGATCCTTCACGGGGACGCGTGTCGCGGTGACCGCCGCGAAGGCGCTGGCCTGGGCGTGGGGAGTCCCGCTCTTGGCCGCTTCGAGCCTGCAGGCCCTGGCGGCGGCAGTTCCAATGGGGCCCAGCGCCGTTCTCTCCTCAACGGAACGCCGCGGTGAAGAGGTGTACATCGGGCGATACTTTCGGGGGCAAAGCGGAGCGGAGGCCCTGGCCGAGGACAGCCGCTGGCAGCTTCCGAACTTGCCGGACATGGCCCGCCGCCCAGGCGATGCGCTTGTGGTGGTGGGCGCGCTTGCGGCGGACGCCGAGTTCATCGCCCGAATGGGAGCCCGTACCCTAGAGGAGGAAGTAGGGGCGGCGCGGGGACTGGTCGCCCTGGCGACCGCGGGCCAGCTGAGAGAGGTCGACCGGTTTACCCTGGAGCCGACGTATCTCCGCGGACCGTTGATTCTGCCGCGGTCCGCCATGAGCGCGGCCCACCCACCTGGGCGAGAGTTGTCTAACGGGGGTGTGTGATGGCCATCTCGGAACAGGATGCGCAGGCACTCGTCGTCCGTGATATGTATCTCACCGATCTGGACGCGATTATCGGCATCGAGCGGCAGGCTTTCCCGACTCCCTGGTCGCGGCAAAGCTTTCAGGCGGAGCTCGTCGACAACACCTTTGCCGTATATCTGGTGCTGGAACTGCACGGACGCATCACCGGCTACGGGGGGATGTGGCTCATTCTTGACGAGGCGCATGTGACCAATGTCGCCATTGACCCCCTCTTCCGGGGGCACGGATTTGGCGAGGCCATGATGAACGGTCTCATCGAGCGCGCCCGCAGCCAGGGCTGTCATCGGATGACGCTTGAGGTCCGGCGGTCGAACCTGGTGGCGCAGAACCTCTACCAGAAATTGGGGTTTGTACAGCTCGGCGTCCGGAAGGGATACTACACCGATACCCATGAGGACGCCTTTATCATGTGGAAGGACCCGCTGTAGGAGCCGGGGGCGGATCTCGGACGACAGTCGGGCGGGCGATGGCGCCACTGTTTAGGAAGACGCGCCGCGTCGGAGATTCCGACAGCGAAAACGCCGCCCCAGGCCGCGAGGGCGAGAGGGTGCCGGTGCGTCATGCGGACCGCCGCAGACGAATACGTCTCGCGCCCGCTGCACTGAACCACGCGGAGACGTCTGCCGGATATCGGAGATGACAGCCCCCCGAGCCGTACGGCGGTGCGCGCCGCCACCGGCCCCGCCGTCCCCATCCGAACCGCGCGGCCTGGGCAGCGGGCGATGCACAGCATCGCGGCCGGGGCAGGAGCAACAGGACCCAATGCGCCGAATTCATGCGATCATAGCCCCGAGGA
>JAJZYZ010000117.1 GCA_021797815.1 Bacillota bacterium | reverse complement strand
TGGACTTCCAGGAGCACCTTCTGCACGTCGTGGGACTCCGAACCCAAGAGGGCCCGGGCCCGCGCCAGCAGGGGATCCGGCAGCCCGAGCCGCTCCGCTATATGGAGCGCCTCCGAGGCGCCCGCCTGTCCCATTACCAGGCGATAGGTGGGCGTGAGGCGCTCCCGGTCAAACTCCACCCGCGCCACCGAAAAGCCCTCGGTCTCATAGGCCATGAGTTTCAGGCGGGCAAAGTGGGTGGTCACGAGCACGGTGGCGCCCCGGGCCAGGAAATGTTCGACCAGGGAAACGGCCAGGGCCGCTCCTTCTTCCGGATCGGTGCCGGCGCCTATCTCATCCACCAGCAGGAGCACATCCGGGGCCGCCTGCTCCACCATCGGAATCAGCTGCCGCAAGTGTCCCGAAAAGGTGGACAGGCTCTGCTGCAGGCTCTGCTCGTCACCGATGTCGGCCAGAAGGTCGCGATAGAGGGGCACGCGCGCGGCCGAGGCCGGGACCGGCAGCCCCGACAGGGCCAGCGCCGCCATGAGGCCCGCGCACTTCAAGGCCACCGTTTTCCCACCGGTGTTGGGACCCGTCACCACCAGCACCCGGTGCGCGCCGCCCACGCGCAGGCTCACCGGCACCGGATCGTCAATCAGGGGATGGCGCGCCGCCTCCAGCTCCAGCTCATCGCCGCCTAGATCGGGCAGGATCCCGTCGACCGCCTCGCCGAATCGGACGGCCGCCAGCACGGTGTCGAGCCCGACCAGGTGCTCTGACAACAGTTCCAGAACGCCCGCCTGGCCCGCGACGGCCGCCGTCAGCGCGACCAGGATGCGCTCAATCTCGGCCGCCTCCTCGCTTGCGAGCTCCACGAGCCGGTTTTGCCGCTCCACCACCTGCAGCGGTTCCATGAAGACGGTCTGGCCGCTCCCCGACTGGTCGTGCGCGACCCCGGAAAACTCATGGCGGTGCGCGTGCTTCACCGGCACCACCCGCCGCCCGTTCCGGATGGTGACCAGGGCATCCTGCAGGAGAGGCGCCATGCTGGGAGCGCTCAGGATGCGCGCGAAGATGGCGTCGATCTCCCGTTCCACCTGCTTGCGGCTGTCCCGGATGGCCTTTAGCTCCGCGCTGGCGGAGTCGCGCACGAGGGCCTCCTCGTCGATGCTCAAGTCAATCTGGCGGGCGAGCGGCAGCGGGATGCCGCCTTTCCCAAACCGGGCCGCGAGGGTGGGCACCAAGGCGCCGTTAAGCGCCTCCGTCATCTGCGCGCCGGTCCGGATCGTGCGCATGACGAAAAGCAGATCCGGCGGGTCGAGCCGCCGTCCGCGCACCGCCTGGCTGATCAAGGGATTGAGATAGAGCGCCGCCCGCAGATCAAGCGCCCGGACGGCGTCGGCACCCGACGCCTCCCGATACAGGATGTGCTGCTCGGAAAGTCCCGCGGCGGTCGGATCCGGCACCAGCGCCTCCAGACGGCGGCGGGTTTCCGCCATCGCCGCCTCCCGCGCCACAAGCTTCAGAAGCCGGTCCCACTCGATCCGCTCTAAACCGTATGACGAAAACATGTGCCTCCCGCCGTCCGACGACACTCCACCATACACCGAAAACCGCGCCGCGAATCGGCAACAAAAGACCCGGCCGGACAGACCCGGCCGGATGCACTTTAGGAACCCGCGCCCGCATGGCCGGGTGGATGCGTCAGGAGTTCTGGCGCGCTCCTCCCTTGTTCTCGCGGCGCCAGCGGGTCTGCTCCGCCTCCCGCGCCTCGCCCCGCAGCTCCACCAGCTCTTCGGCCAGCGTGAGCGCCGTCAGCACGGCCAGCCGCCCCGACGGAACCCGCGGATGCCGACCCGCCAGGGCCCGCATGCGATGGTCCACCATCCGCGCCAGCCCCTGCACGAATTCCTCCGACAGGTCGCTCCGCAACGGGTATTCTTCGCCGTAAATGACGACGGTGGTCCGGGTGACGTCGGCCATAGGCTCCCCTCTCCCCCAGCGTTTAGGCTCTGGCTTCGAGAACGAAACCCCGAAACCCTGCCAGATAGAACCCGATTTGGCGACTTCTGTCGAACCACGGCGCTGCTCTCACCCGCGAAGGGTGACCCCAAGCTTGGCCAGTGCCTGAAGCGTGGCCTTCATCAGCCGGTCGCCCTCGTCCTCGGTCAGGGTCCGCTCGGACGACCGGAAACGAAGCCGGATCGTCAGCGACTGTCCGAAGCTGCCGGTGAAGCGGTCAAAGGGCACGCACGACTCGAGAAGCCCGTCCCCGGCCGCTTTTACCGCGCTCAGCGCGTCTTCGAAGCGGAGCCCCTCCGGCCAGACCACGCTCAGATCCCGGGTGAGGGGCGGGAAGCGTGAGGGGCGCGTGACGGGCGGTGCCGGCCGCGCCGCGGGCGCGCGCAGGCGAAGCGTCACCAGGCCCGCTGGCGGCAGCCGGTAATTCTCCAGCACGTCCGGATGGAGTTCGCCCACCGAGCCAAGCTCCTCGCCGCCTGAGAGGACCTGCTGCTGCCGGCCCGGATGGAGAAACAGCGCGGGGTCACTGACTTCGCGTGTCAGATCCCACTGCAGCCGCTCGGCCAGGAGATCCACGAGACCGGTTAGGGCGTAGACGTCAGGCGTGCCCCGCCGGTGGGGGTGGAGATGAACCCGCAGATCTTCCACAAACGGCAGCACGGCCGCAAGCTCCCACTCCTCGACGGGCGCGTCCGGCGTTCCTCCGTAGGTGACGGCCACCTCAAAGAGCGGCGCGAGATCGACGCCGCGGTCGCGATTGAACGCGAGCGTCTCCAAGAGACTCGGCCAGAGCTCGGTCCGCAGGGCCCCCTCCTCTTCCCGGAGGGGATTTATGAGGCGGTGAACCGGCGGAATCCGTTCCGGTCCCCACTCCCGGCGCGGGTCGACAAAGATGCGGCTTAAGACTTCGGTGTAGCCTGCGGCCGCCACAAGGTCACGGACGTTCTCCCGAAACCGGTGCGCCCGGTCGCGGATCGCCGGTTCCGTGACCGGCGGCACGAGGTCCGGAATCGCGTCCAGGCCCAGAATGCGCCCGAGCTCTTCGGCCAGGTCGACGCCCTCCAAGACATCGGGCCGGAAGCTCGGCACCACGACCGTGTCGTCGGCCACGCCAAAGCCGAGGCGCTCCAGCACCGCATCCATCTCGTCATCGGCCCAGCCGGCGCTCATGAGCCGGCGGATCACGTCCCGCCGATACGATGCCCGCCGGCGCTCCGGTGCCGCGCCTGCCATGGCCAGGCTTCCGGACGGCATTTGGTCGCCAGCCTCGAGCAGATTTTGGAGCCGCCCCAGCACGGGTCCGAGCGCCTCCGGGTCGGTCCCGCGCAGAAAGCGTTCCGCGGCATCGGTGCGGAGGTTGTACCGGCGCGCCGTCCGGTAGATGCCGGGTGCGGTGAAATGAGCCGACTCCACCAGGACCCGCCGCGTCGTCTCGTCGATCGCGGAGTCACGGCCGCCCATGACACCGGCCAGCGCGAGCGGTCCGTCCTGATCGGCAATCACGAGATCATCCGCCGTCAGCGTCAGGGTCTGCCCGTCCAACGTGGTGAGCGGCTCCCCTGCGGCCGCCAGGCGCACGACGATGGGCAGGCGCACCCGGTCCGCGTCAAAAGCGTGCAGCGGCTGACCGGTGTCGATGAGAATGTAGTTGGTCCAGTCCACCATCGGGCTCACCAGGCGAAAACCGCTGGCCCTAAGCTGACGCTGGAGCCGGATCGGCAGGTCCGTGGCCGGATGCGGCATCTCGTAAAGGGCGTAGGCGGGACAGCGATCGGGAGCCGCAATTTCCACCCGTCCCGCCGCCGCCGGGGCTTCCAGGTCTGCGAGGTCCGGGAGCCGGGCGCCGGCCACGGCTGCCAGGTCGCGCGCCAGTCCGCGCGCGCTCTGGGCAAACTGGGCCAGGTTGGGCGTCATCTCCAGGACCAGGACAGTCTCCCTGTCCATCAAATCCGTATAGCGGTCGCCGGGGGCGCCGGGCCCGGTCCACACCCACAGATCGCCGGGGCCCGCCCGCAGTCCAAGCTCGGAGGCCGAGCACAGCATGCCGGGAGACGGCACCCCCCCAAACTCGACGGTGCCAAGGGTGCGACCGTCGGGAAGCTTCGTGCCTGGCGGCGCGTAGAAGAGACGGTCCCCGGGCATGCCGTTGTCTGCTCCCGTCACCAGCACCACCGACTCCGCGCCGTCGCTCACGGTCACGATGGACAGACGCGAGCGGGAGGGATGCGGGCGCCGGTCAACCACCTGGACCAGGCGCACCGGCTCGAGCCCGGCGTCAAGCGGGCGCGTCTCCACCACCTCGTAGCCGAGGCGCGTCAGCCGGACGCACATCTCCTCCACGGGAATCGGGTCGTGGAGCCAGTCACCAATGAGGCTTGCCGCAATTTCCATCCGGATCCCTCCCCTCTACAGCTCGTTCAGAAGCCTCAAATCGTTTTGGTAGAGAAGCCGGATGTCGTCGATGCCGTGGGCCAGCAT
>JAJZYZ010000037.1 GCA_021797815.1 Bacillota bacterium | reverse complement strand
CCCAGGTGGACAGTCTGCAAAAGCGCCTCCGGTTCGCGCTGGCCTTGCCGGGCGTGCGCTCCGGCCTCACGCTTACGAGTGCCACCGCGGTGACCGGGACCTCCTTCGGAACCGAGGTGCTGATGCAGTTTATGGGCAGCGCCGGCCCTCTTCTAGTGACCGAATATGCCAGCCGCTTCGGCTTGCCGACCGCGCCCGCGTCGGCCTACACGCTCCGTCTCGGCGGCCTGCAGGTGGCGGTGAGCACCATCAGCACCCAGAGCACGGAGGCCGTGACGGAGGACGCCGGTACGGCCGTGATTGCCGAGGGCGGCGATGCCGAGATTACGACCGCCATTCAAGATCTGGCGCTGACACCTAAGGGGTAGGAGGGTTGTCGCGGACCCGGATGAGGCGGCGGCGGAGACCTTCTAGAATGGCGCCCGTGCGATCGGCGACGTCGAACTTGGCCAGAATGTGGCTCACGTGGGTCTTCACGGTCTTTTCACTGATGAATAGCCGCCGGCCGATGTCGGCGTTGGAAAGACCCTGGCCCATGAGATCTAGCACCTCTTTCTCCCGCGGGGACAGGACCGCCGCCTGCCGCAAGAGGCGAGCGGCCTCGTCCCGGATGCGGCGGATGTCGGGCGGCACCACCTCCCCGCCCGCGGCCACCACTTTCAAGGCGTCGCGAAGCACCTTCGGATCCACATCTTTTAGCAGGTAGCCGGCCACGCCAGCCTGAAACGCCGCCTCAACCAGCTCAGGCTCGGCAAAGCTGGAGAGGGCCAGCACACGGGTCGCGGTGTTGGCGCTCCGCACCGTCCGCACCGCATCGGGGCCAGCCATGTCGGGCAGGTGCATGTCTAAAAGAACCACGTCCGGATTCAGGTGGAGGGCCGCCATGAGTCCGGATGCCGTGCCGACGGAGGCTATCACCTCCAGGTCGACATCGCGCCCGAGGTAGCGTGCGAGACCCTCCCGCACCACCGGATGGTCGTCGGCCACCACGACCCGGATCATGAAGGAGATCCCCCAGCGGTGCCTTGCGGCAGGCGCACCCGCACCCGGCAGCCACGGCCCGGTTCCGTGTCCACGGTGAGCTCGGCGCCGGCCGCTTGCGCGCGCTCGTGCATGTGGCCCAGGCCGAGACCTGAAGGCGCCCGGTCAAGCGCGAATCCCGGGCCGTCGTCCTCTACCACCAGAATCAGCGCTTCCGGGTCCGAGCGCAGCGAAAGCGTCACCAGCGCGCCCGGCGCATGCCGCAGGGCATTTTGAACAGCCTCCTGCGCGATGCGGAGAAGCGCCATGCGGGACACCTCCGGCAGCGGGGGATCCGCGTCTACCTGGACCACAACCCCGGAGTGGGGAGCCAGGGCGCGCAGGAGCGGCCCCAGCGGACCGACTCTCGGCGCGGTGAGCTCGTACACGAGCTCCCGCATCTCCTGCAGGGCCGCGCGTGTGTGGGTGGCGGCCGATTCCACGAGGGCATGCATGGGCACGCCAGCCGGAATCTCCTCCGACAGGGCGGCCAGATCCAGGGCGGACGAGAACAGGCGCTGGCTTATGGCATCGTGCAGCTCACGCGCGAGGCGCTCGCGCTCCAGGAGGGCGCCAAGTTCGGTCTGCCGAGCGAGGAGGGCGGCGTTGGTGAGCGAGAGCCCGATGTGGGCACCGTACGACGCGAACAGCCGCTCCGTGAAGGGGTCGGAGACGGCCACCGCCGCCGACAGGATGGCGTCGGGCGGGTCGCTTCCGGGGATGATGGTGAGGATGGCGGGGTCGGCGCCTCCGGGATGAAACGCTTCGCCGGGGAGCACCCTGCCCGGCGGGGTGATGGCCCCCGATGCCGCCGGCGGCGGCGTCCCTCTTCCGGCATGGGCCAGCGGCACGAATGACCGGTCGACCCGCACGAACAGCGCCGCCGTTCCGCACCCGAAAGCCTTTACGAGGGTGTCGACCACCTCACGGGCCACCGACTCGGGCGTGTGCAGGCGGTGAAGACGCGCCGCTGCCTGCTCCAGCGCTTCCAAAAGCTCCGCGCGGCGTGAAGCCTGACGGTAGAGCCCGCTCCGCTCCACCGCCACGGCCACCTGCTGGCCGACGGCCGACAACACCCGCAGGACATCGGCCGAAAAGAGCTCCCGCCCGGGACTCGCCACATTCAGAATGCCGAGGCGGCGGTCTTTCGCCAGGAGTGGGACCGAGGCATGAAAAACCAGTTCTCCCCGGTCGCCGGCAGCCTTCTGCAGACGACTGCAGCGCACGATATTGACGGCGCGGGTGAGCTCACCCTGCCGGAAGCTGTCCTGGCAGTGGCAGCTTCCTTCTTTCAGGGGGCGCGCACGCCGCGCGTAGAGGGCGGGCGGAAGTCCCGTGTACGTCACCTCCGCAACGTCCATGCCGCGCTCATCCAGCAAGAACATCCAGGCGGTGTGCAGGCCAAGCGCGCGCGTGAGGCGCGGGAGGATGCGGGTCATGGCTTCACGCACGTCCGGCACCTGATTCAGGGTCGCCGCAACGGTGTGGAGGATGCTGACCGCGTCGTCCGTCTGACGCATGACCCCCTCCTCATCCGGCCGGTTAGGATGCCCCCGTTATACCGGTAAAACGCGAGCGCGGCATCCGCCCGCGGATGGATTCAGACAATCGGGCGCACACCCGGCACGATCCGCCGGTACCCCTCGCGCAGCAGGGCCATCAAGTAGCCCACCTCTTCAATGTGCATGAGCCACACCAGAAATCCATAGACCCCTGCGCCCACGGCGATTACCGCCAGCAGGTGGAGGATGGACAGGAACGTCGCATGCGGGGGAATGAACCGGTGGGTATACCGGAATAGAACCCAAACCAGCGTCCCCATGGCAGCCGAGGCCAGGAGCGTCTTGACGAATGTCAGCAGTAGGCGTCCGCCTCCCAAGGGCCCTACCCGGCGCCGCAGCTGGATGATGAGAAAGCCTGCCAGCGCCCACTGGGCGAGCGAGGTGCCAAGCGCGAGGCCACCCTGACGGAGGGGATGGACCAGAAGCAGGTCCGCCACAATGTTCACGCCGACCGCCATCATGCCGTAGGTCGTCGGCGTGCGTGTGTCCTGCAGGGCGAAGAATGCGCGCGGCAGGAGGCTCGTATAGGCCAGCGCCACGAGTCCCAGCGAGAAAAACGCGAGCGCGAAGGAGGTTGACTGCGTGGCTGCGGGCGTGAAGGCGCCCCGCTGGAACAGCACCGCCACAAGCGGCGTCCGCAGGACGACGACCCCGACCATGATGGGCATGGTCACCACCGTCAGAAGGACCAGCGAACGGCGATTGGCGGCGACGAATCCCGGGATATCCTCCTGGGCGATGTAGCGGGCGAGGGTCGGGTAGAGGGCCGTTACCAGCGCCGTGACGAAAAGACCAAGCACGGTGTTGTTGATGAGGGAGGAGTACTGGAGCGCCGTCACGCTGCCGGCCCGAAGGGAGGTCGCCAGGATGCGGTCGACAATATAGCCGGCCTGCCCCACAAACGTCGACAGGAAGATCGGCAGCACCATGCGTCCCATGCGGATGAGGGCGGGATCGCGCAGACGGAACCGCACCCGGTACCGGAATCCGTGCCGCGTGCGGAGCGGAATGGAGAGCCAGAGGACGTAGGACATGCCCCCGATGAGGGTGCCGACAGCCGCGGCAAAGATGCCGTAGCGGTGCCAGAGCATGAACACGGCCGCCATATATAAGAAGTTCTGGGGGATTCCGATGGCGGCCGGCCAGGCAAAGTCGTTTTCCGCCTGCAATAGCCCCGCCTGGACGCCCGAAAGACCCATGAAGACAAGCGCCGGCAGCATCACCCAGGTGAGCTGGAGCGTGAGCAGAAGCTTCGACTGTCCAAAACAGTACTGGCCCACCCACCCCGGCAGGTACAGGGGCTGAACCACTCCCGCCATCACGATGCCGATGCCTTCGAGGACGATGAGCGCGACAAACAGGACCGTGATGAGGGTGTTCGTGTAACGGATGGCAGCCTCGTGCCCGGATCGCTCCCGAATGTCGGTGTACAGAGGAATGAATGTGGTCGTGATAGCGCCGTTGATGCCCGCAAACAAGAGACTCGGATAAACTGTGGCGGCCACGAAGGCGTCCGTGCGGCAGTTGGCGCCATACACCGAGGCCTGCACCATGGTGCGTGCAAAGCCGGTAACGCGGCTCAGCAGGGTCACGAAGATGATAAGACCGGTGGCCCGCGCCACCTGACGCCCGACGCTCACCCGCGAGCCCGTCCAAGAGTACTGAGCGTTTTGACGGCGTTGAGGGTTTTGAAGCTGGCGATGGGACGACGCCTCCCCTCTCGGGTGCTCGTCCGCCGCCACAGAGGCCAGTGAGCCGACGATGCCTTCATCTTAATGTTATCTGAAGGTGGGCGGGGGACGAAGAAACAGCGGGAATACCGCCGCCAGAGGATGCTGGCGGCGCTCGGTCACCCGCCTTTTCGTAGAAGTGCGCCGGCGCCTGATGAGGTTTCGGTCCGACCAGTGAACCCACGCCGTGGTCGCAGGGGAGATCGCCGCGATCCAGATGGCGGCCGCGGGTCAAGAGGGGCCACCAGCATGAAGGCCGTCACCCCGGACACGCCTTTGTGGGCCGTGCTTCTCGGGCAAGGTGGCCCTGATATTCCGTAGGACCAGGAGCGCCAGCAAGATGCCGCTTCCCATATGGACGCATGCCCGAAGACGAATGCCCGGGTCAGATTGAGAGAGGGAAGAGTCGTGCCGGAGAGGGGAGACGAACGCGGGCCAAGCCTACCCGCGGCCCTTTCCGGCACCAGGCTTGGTCCGGAAGCGCCGACGGAGTGGGCAGTGGGGGCTGTGCGCTTTCACGATTCGAGAGCCCTCTACGCCGCGCCGAGACGTGACGGACCGCGCATCGCTCACCAGGCCATGAAAGGCTGCCGGATGACGGCTCGACCTTAAGAGGCGAGAGGGGAGCTGAACGCGCGGGCAGGGCGGACGCGAGTCCCTACCGCCTAAAATCCGCCGGCCGCCACGAACTTTATGGGTGTACGAGAGCTCGGGTCGGGTGCGACGGCATCCCCGTTGGCCATCAACGGCCCGATCCTGAAGGATTCGCGGCCATGCCGCGCCGTCGCGATAAGCGGGCGCGGCGTCTGGCACTCAACCGGGATTCTCGGCCGACACAGATTCACAGGCAGCCGACGAGATGTCCGTGGGAAGACGAAGGGAGAGATCGAGGTGGAACAACGACGGTATACAGAGAGCGCGCACACTGAGGCACCGGCCGAAGAGAACGTCGCCCGACCGGCAGCGGCCACCGGCTCCGCCCCCAATCCGCCCCCCGGTCTGGTGTTGGTTCGGATTATCCACATTCTCGAAGCCGTTCTGCTGGTTCTGCTGGCGTTTCGGTTCGTGTTCGCCCTCTTGGGCGCCGACGCGGCCAATGCGTTCGTGAACTTCATCTACACGGTGAGCTGGCCGTTTGTCTATCCGTTCGTGGGGATTTTCGGCTACACGAGCGCGAGCGCCGTGGCGGCCGTTCATGTGGAGCTGTACACGTTGGTGGCGATGGCTGTCTGGGCACTTGTGGCCTGGGTGCTGGTCAAGGTGGTGTCGATCCGGAGAGTCTAGAGGCGTCCATCGGGTTCGAACGGTCCCCACAACGAGCGGTCGCCTGATGGCGGCCGCCGTTTCTTGACCGGGGCCAGATGCCATGACGGGTATGATGGGACCGAGGCCGCCCGCACAGGGCGGATGGTACCGCGGGAGGTCTTCAGTTGACGGGAAAGCCAGACCAGGCCGCGGCGGCCGCAAACGCCCCGTGGCTTCTTCTTGCGCTGGCGACCCTGTCACAGGTCGGCATGTCGTTCTGCCAGCAGGGAGTGGCGGTACTGGCCGTCTTTGTTCGCCAGGATCTCCACCTGAGCCTGGCCGAGATGGGCCTTCTGGTCAGCGCGATGTCGCTGGGGGTGGTGACGGGGCAGATCTTGTCGGGACTCGTGATAGACGGGCCCGGTCCGCGGGCGGTTCTCTTGTGGGGCACGATTCTCGCGGTCCTGCTTGCCCTTTTGTTGTCCCTGGCGTCGACGTTTGCCTTCTGGCTCGCGGGACTGGGGCTTTTAGGCATCACCCTGGCAAGCGTTCCCAGCTCGGGCACCCGTACAATCTTCAGCGCTTTTGATGCCCGGCTGCGGGGGCTTGTCATGGGAATCCGGCAGACGGGAGTCCCGGTGGGCTCCGCGCTGGCAGCCGCACTGCTGCCGATCCTGGCCCTCGCGCTCGGACTTCACCACGTCTGGTTTGTGGTGGCAGGATTTCTTTTCGTCACCGGCCTGCTGTTCTTACTGGCCATGCCGCCCTGGCGGCGGCCTCTCGCCCGCCGTGCGGGCTTTGGGCCACTGGCCGGCATGTGGGGACCGATGGCGCTCTCCTTCATTCTGGTGTCGGGGCAATACTCGGCCCTCGCGTTCATGATCACGAACCTGCACGTGCGCGAAGGCTGGTCGCTCGGGGCTGCCGGCCTCGGCCTGGCTCTCATTCAGGTGGGGGGCGGGATGGGCCGGATCGGCCTTGGGTGGTGGTCCGATCGCATCCGTCGACGCGGTCCCGTGATAGCCGGTCTCGCTCTCCTGGCCAGTGTGATGGCCTTTGTCGTGGCGCGACTGCCGCACGACAGCGCGGTGGTCGTGATCATTCCGGTGCTGTGGCTCCTTGGCGTCGGAGGCGTGGGCTGGAACGGTCTCGTCGTGACCTGGGCCGGAGAACGGGTGGGAGCCACGCGGGCCGGCCAGGCCATGAGCTGGACAGGCTCGGCGGCGTTCTTGGGGTCGGCGCTCTACCCGCCTCTCTTCGGCGCCGTCGTGGACCGGACCCATGCCTTTGCGGTGGCCTGGACGGGACTTGGCGTGTGGCTCCTGGTTGGCTGTGCCCTGGCGGTGGCGCTCAGCGTAGGGGAGGAAAGGCGGCGGCAGGCGGATCCGGCTCCGTCGTGAGCGGCCTGGGTGGGCAAGGTCCATCTGAGCCTTTAGGATGTCGACAGGCGGCACCTGTTGAAAGAGGTGGTAACCGATCGCATATCAGGCGGTGACGGATCTGACGGACGCCCTGGAGCGGGAGCGCCTTTCACCGGGCACCCTGCAGGATGAGGTTCGTGAGCGGCTTGCCCATGTGGAGCCTCGCGTGCGCGCGTATCGCACCCTCAATCCCCAGTTTGGACTGACTCGGCCCCAGCCTGGACCCCTCTCCGGGGCGCCGCTTGCGGTGAAAGACTTGATTGACGTCCGCGGGCTGCCCACCGAAGGCGGGTCCCCGGCTTACCACTTCATGCCCGCGCGGCACGCGCCGGTGGTGGGGCGGCTCGTGCGCGCGGGCGCGCTTGTGGTCGGCAAGGCCAACACTAAAGAGCTAGCCTTCGGCATCACCTGTCCGCCCACCGCGAATCCCTGGGACCTTGCCTGCATCCCTGGAGGCTCAAGTGGAGGCTCTGCGGCGGCGCTGGCGGCAGGCCTCGCCTGGCTGGCCCTCGGGACCGACACGGCGGGCTCCATCAGGATCCCGGCCGCCCTGTGCGGGGTGGCCGGGCTGAAACCCACACACGGCCGGCTCGGCGTGAAGGGAGTCATGGCGCTTTCCTGGACGTTTGATGCCGTGGGGCCGATGGCACGGTCCGCTCGCGATCTCGCGCGCCTTTACGCGGTGTTGAACCGATCCCGCCGGGAAGTGGAGGCAAGTCAGCCGATTTCGGTGGCGGTTCCCGAAAACTATCTCGAGGGGTGGCTTGCGCCCGGGGTGCACGATGACTTCTTAGCCGTGGGCACCGTCCTGCGGGATGCCGGGATTCCGGTGCGCGAGGTGGACATGGAGCCCTTTTCAACCTGGACCCGTCTCTTTCGGGCGGTGCGCCTCCCGGAGGCTTACGTGTACCACCAGCCGATGCTGGAGAGCCCGGCGCGCGAACGGCTCGCGGATGACGGGCTCGCCGCGAGACTCCTGGCCGGGCGCGACGTTCCGGCGGCGGCCTACATCGAGGCCCTCCGGGAGCGCGACGCGCTTCGGCAGCGTTGGCTGAAAGCGCTGCGTCCGGGAGAAATCCTGGCACTTCCGACCGTGCCGGTCACGGCTCCCCTGGACGGCGAGGACCCGGTCGACGTTGCGGGCGAGCGCCGGGACCTGTGGGAGACGCTCGTGCGCTATACGCTTCCCTGGAATGTCCTTGGGTGGCCCGCGCTCACCGTGCCGATGGGGGTGAGTCGCGGACTTCCGACCGCGCTTCAGCTGGTAGGGCGTCCGGGGACAGAGCGGATGCTCCTGTCCGCCGCCATGTGGTATGAAAGCGCCCGCGGCCCCTGGCGCCTTCCGGATATCCGATGACGCACCGCCGCCATATTCCACTCGTTTCGGCGCTGCTGCTGGTGGCGCTGGTCGCGGGGGCCATACTGGCCCGGACGCCCGCCATCCTGCACCTGAACCGAAGCGTGGCCGAAGCGCTGCGGCCGGTGGCCCTCCGGTATGGGTGGCTCAATGTCATCTGGGTACTGGGAGGGCTCCCGGTGACGCTGTTGATGCTGGTCATCGGGCTCCTGGCCCTGCCGCGTCTGCGCCGTCGCGCCGGTGCGGTGGTGCTGGCGGCCATATGTGGATCGGCCATCGAACTGGTCCTAAAGCACTTGATCGCGCTGCCGGTGCCACCCGAAGTGCCAGCCCCGGCGCTGTGGAATCACCTGAGCGCCAGCCTGAACTTCGGCCCCTCCAACCTGACACCGATCCTGCACAGGCTCTTTCCACATGCCCACAACGCCAGCGGGCCGGGTCTGTTTCCCGGCAGCTATCCTTCGGGCCACGTGTTCCGCACCACGTTCGTGACCGGCGTCTGGCTTTCCGGGAAGGTGCGGTGGGTGGCGGTCTTCGTGGCCGCGGCGGCCGCCTTCATGACGGTGGCCACGGGTGGCCACTGGCTTTGGGACACCTTGGGCGGGACGCTTCTTGCGGGCTCGATGGTGATGTTGGCCGGCGTATAGGCGAGTCGCCCCTCACTCGTGGTCCGGACCCGGGTACAGAGCCGGCATGCCGAGCGTAAGGCCCCCGTCCACCACCAGAATCTGGCCGCGCATGTAGTCGCTGTCTTGGGAGGCTAGAAAGGACGCCACCCCCGCCACATCTTCGGGGCGGCCTGGACGTTCGACCGGCGACAGCCGCCGGGCCTCCTCCATCAGCGGCCCCTCTTCGCCTCCCATGTAGTAGAGGGTGGAGTCGGTCTTAATGATGCCGGGGGAGATTCCGTTCACGCGGATGCCGCGGGGGGCCAGTTCGACCGCGAGATATCGCACGAGCGCCTCCTGGGCGGCCTTCGCCGAACCCAATACCGCGTAGCGGGGGATGACGTGGCTCGCGCCGGTCCCGGAAATGGTGATGATGCTGGAACCGGGCGGCATGGTGGGGGCGAGTTCCTGCACCAGTTGCAGGAGGGCGCCGAGCACGACGCGGTATGTCCGTTCCAGATGATGGGCACGGATGTCCGGCACGGGCTTGAAGGCGGTGGCGGCCGCGGAGAGCACGAGGACCGAGAGCGGACGTCCGGCGCCGCGCACGGCCTCTGCCAGGGCTTTTGTATCCTCGGGCGATTCGAGGTCCGCGCGCACCACTGCCGCGCGGCGGCCCTCGGCCTCTACGAGGGCGCGGGTCGCCTCGGCCCCCTCCTGATCCCGGCGGTAGTGCACCACGACGTCCAGTCCGTCCTGCGCAAGCCGGCACGCCACCGCCCGCCCGATGCCGCGGGCACTGCCCGTGACGAGGGCGAGGCCGCTCGCCTTTTGGTTACTGCTCATGCCAGAAGCTTATCGAACTTATCGCCATGGTGGGATCCGGCCGCGGGGTCTGGCAGGATGAATCGGTGCCGTTCGCCTAAAGATCGGCGGTGTCCGATCATCACGGGCGCCGTTAAACCCAGGCGTTCAAGCAGGCAAATCTAGCAGGGGAGGGGTCCACGCCATGCTGGATGTGATCCAGTCCGTGGGCCTGTTCCTGGTCGTGCTGGTGCTGGTCATCGTGAAGCCGCGGGGCCTGTCCATCGGCTGGAGCGCCGTGGGAGGCGGGGTCCTGGCGCTTCTCCTGGGGCTGGTCAGCTGGGGAAACGTGCTCACAGTTATCGGCATCGTGTGGGACGCAACCCTCACGTTTGTGGCCATCATCGTGATCTCCGTCATTTTGGAAGACGTGGGCTTCTTCCGGTGGGCGGCCTTTCATATGATTCGCGCCGCCCGCGGCGATGGGCGGCGTCTCTTCTGGCTCCTCGGGATCCTGGCGGCGCTCGTGACCATGTTCTTCACCAACGACGGTGCCGCCCTTATCCTGACGCCCATCATTTATGAGCAGACGGTGGCGCTCGGCCTTCCGCGGCGCACAGGGCTCGCGCTTGTGATGGCGGGAGGATTTCTGGCCGATACGACCTCCGTGCCTCTCTCGACCTCCAATCTTGTCAACATTCTCTCCAGCGACTTCTTTCATCTCGGGTTTCTGGGCTACGCGCTCCGCATGCTGCCGGTGGACGTCGCCGCATTTGTGGCCAGCATGGCGGTCTTGTGGATCCTGTATCGACGAGACCTGCCCCGACAGGTGGCCACCGGGACCGTGGAGCGTCCCGAAGACGCCATCGCCGATCCGGCCGTATTCCGCGTCGGCCTGGTCGTGCTGGCCCTCCTGGTCGCGGGCTACGCCGCCAGCCAGTTTCTCCACTGGCCGGTCTCGGTGTTTGCAGGCTCGGCTGCCCTGGCTCTCTTAATTCTGGCCCGGAGGAGCCCGGTCATCCGGGTACGGACCGTGGTGCAGGGAGCGCCGTGGCGAATCGTGGCGTTTTCGGTCGGCATGTATGTCGTCGTCTACGGACTTCGAAACGCCGGGCTCATTCAGATTCTCGGCCGGGCCCTGGCCGGACTGGCCTCGCATGGGGTGATGGCATCGGTGTTCGGCACCGGATTCCTGGCGGCCGGGCTGTCGGCCGTGATGAACAACATGCCAACCGTGATGATTGACGCCCTGGCCATCAAGCATGCGGCGGTTCCCCACCTGCACCAGATGCTCATGGCCTACGCGAATGTCGTGGGATCCGACATCGGTCCGAAGATTACCCCGATCGGGTCGCTCGCTACCCTCTTGTGGCTTGACCGTCTCGAGCGCCGGGGACTCCACATCGGATGGGGCTATTACATGAAAGTGGGCCTGCTGCTGACGATTCCCGTGCTGGCATTCACCCTCTTCGGTCTCTACGGGGTCAGCCTTGGCCTCCACGCCGCCGGCTTCGGCCCGTGACGAGCGCGGCGCGCCGCGGTTCCTCCGAGTTCAGGTGGCTGGTCCAAAAGACGGCCGTATCCGCGAACATAGGAGAGGGAGCACGGCATGGCGGGTCTCACGCCCGCCATGAAAGACGGACGGTGTTCAGCGGCTGGCGGCGCATGGAGCGCCCATCCGGCAGGCGCTATCCGCTTCGAAAGCAGGGGTCCTCTCTTCTGGTCAACGAAGAAAATCCTTAAGAAGATGGGCCCGTGCCACCCCGCAGTCCGCGCGGGCGTTACTTCTAAGGCACACTGGGATATGCCCACTTCCTGGTCGCCAAATGATCACGCCCGATCCGGCGACGTTTGGTATGATTCCGGAGACATCGGTCAGGGAGGCGCACATGGCGGACAATCGGGCGAGAAGCGGGCGACAGGGTACGGTGCGGCGGGTGCGCTGGGGCCGGCTCGTGCTGGTGATACTGGTCGTACTGATTCTCGGGGCCGGCGTCTACGGCTACAATTTCTACCGCCATCTGGGCAACGACCTCGTGGTCAAGGCGCACAATTCGAACCAGTTTAAGAACCGGTTCACGCTCTTGCTCCTGGGCGAGGGACTGGTGCGATCTGGCAACGTCGACATCACGAACCCCGCCGTCAAGGACCAGACCGACACCATGATGCTGCTGTCGGTGAATCCGAAGACGGACCAGGCCAGCGTCCTGTCCATTCCCCGCGACTCGATGGTGCATATTGCCGGGCACGGGCTTCAGAAAATCAACGACGCCAACTTCTTCGGCGGTCCCAAGCTTGCCGTGAAGCTGGTCGAACAGACGCTTCATGTGCCCGTGAACTACTACATGGAAACGACCATCTTCAACTTCGCCAAGATCGTCAATGACATCGGCGGGCTGACGGTGTATGTTCCGTACCCCATGAACTACGGAAACGCCAAGGGCAAGTTCTCGTATCTCAACATTCATCTGACCAAGGGATGGCACCATCTGAACGGGTATCAGGTGCTGGAGTTCGTCCGCTTCCGCAACACGGCCCTCGGAGACATCGGACGCATCCAGCAGCAGCAGTACGTGATGGGCCTGATCGCGAAGAAAGTCCTGTCGCCGGCCCACATCACGACGCTGCCGGCCCTTATCAGCACGGCATCGAAGATGATCACGCACACTAATCTCAGTACCGTTCAGCTTCTGGAACTGGGGCTTCTGGCGCGCCACATACATCTGTCGCAGGTACGATTCGCCACGCTCCCGGGCAAGGGTGTCACCATCAACAACATCGACTACTGGCAGCTCAACAACCGTCTGATGCCCGTTCTGCGGGACGATATTCTGGCCGACACCCTGCCGCGCAATGATCGGAGCCGCGTGCATATCGAGGTGATGTCCGGTTCTGGTTACGCTGCCCCCGCCCAGCAATTTACCACGTGGCTGCAGCAGCAGGGCTTCAGCGCGTACATGGGCGGCATCTATGCCTCCACCGACGTCCAGTCGCAGGTCCAGAACTACACGGGCGACAAGTATCTGGGAGCGGAGCTGGCCCAGGCGCTGGGCGGTGGCTCCTCGGTCGTCGTGAGCGGCAACCCGTACGACACCGTGCCCGAGTTTGATATCAAGATCATTGTGGGCAAGGACTTTCACCTCGACCCCAAGGTGAAGTTCTAACGAATCAGGAATGCTGCATGATGGTGCCCGTTTGTCGGTGTTCGCACGCTCTGAACGGAAATGTGCCGCGCGGATCGGGCGCCCGCCGCACGATGTGAACGGGCCCGCCGCGCCTGCCCGAAAAGGGCGCGTGCTATAATCAAGCGCTGAATTTCGAGGGGGGACGGCGGTGGCGCAGCGCGCGTATTTATATGCCAAACTGCTCCTCGCTATGGCGATTGACGTCGTGCTGATCAACGTCGCCATGTACTTCGCCCTGTATCTTCGTTTCGACACGCCCCATGTTCCCGCCGCGTACATGGATCCCTATCTTCACATTGCGCCATGGTTTACGCTCGGCACCATTCTTATCTTCCTGGGGCTTCGGGTGTATCACCGGCTCTGGCAGTACGCGTCGGTGGTGGACGGGCTGGTCATCGTCCTCGGTGTCACCATCTCCGCCTTCTGGCTTTCCGCGCTCATCTATCTGGAAGGGGCCGCGCACTATTCGCGCGGTGTCTTCGCCCTGTACTGGCTCGTCGGCCTGGTCCTGATAGGGGGCGTCCGCTTTTTCCGCAAATCGCTCAACGACGTGCGCTGGCACATGTCGGAGGGCGACGCCCGCCGCGTGCTCATTGTGGGCGCGGGCAAGGCGGGCCAGCTGGTGGCGCAGGAGCTTCTCCGCCATCCGGAGGCGGGGCGGGCTCTCGGATTTCTGGACGACGACCCTCGCAAGGCGGGCATGCGGCTGAACGGCCTGCCGGTGCTGGGCCGCATCGAGGAGGTTGGGATTGTCGCGCAGCGACATTCCGTGGACGAGATGATCATCGCCATCCCCTCAATGGCCGGCTCGGGAGTGAGACGCCTCATGGAGGAGGCTCGTCGAGCGGACTTGCGGGCGCGGATACTCCCGGCCTTGAACCAGATGATTGACGGTCGGGTGAGCGTCAACCAGATCCGCAACATTCAGATCGAGGACCTCCTGCAGCGCGAACCGGCCCAGGTGGATCTGGGCGAAATGGCGTCGTATCTGACCGGGCGGAGCGTGCTCGTGACGGGAGCCGGCGGCACCATCGGCTCTGAGCTTGCGCGGCAGGTGGCGCTTTTCCATCCCCGGCGCCTCATTCTTCTCGGACTTGACGAGAGTTCCGTGTTCAATATCGAGCAGGACGTGCACGCGCGGGTGCCGGACCTGGAACTGGTGCCGGTGGTGGCCGACCTCCGCGACCGCCCGCACCTCGAGCGCATTTTCGAGGCCGAGCGGCCCCAGGTGGTGTTCCACGCCGCCGCACACAAACATGTGCCGCTCATGGAAGCGCAGCCGGATGAGGCGGTCCGCAACAACATCGGCGGGCTCTGGACGCTGGCCGAGACCGCCCGCATGTTCCGCAGCGAAAGTTTTGTCTTCATTTCCACCGACAAGGCCGTGAACCCCACCAGCGTGTACGGCGCCACCAAACGTGTGGGCGAACTGCTGGTGTCGGCGCTGGCGCGGAACGGGCCGACGCGCTTTGTGACGGTCCGCTTCGGGAACGTGCTTGGCTCACGCGGAAGCGTGGTGCCCATCTTCCAGCGCCAGATCCGAAACGGCGGTCCGGTCACCGTCACCCATGCCGACATGGTGCGTTACTTCATGACGGCCGGTGAAGCGGCGCAGCTGGTCATCCAGGCCGGCGCGATGGGCCAGGGCGGCGAGGTGTTCGTGCTGGACATGGGCGAGCCCATCCGCATTCTGGACCTGGCGATGAATCTCATTCGTCTCTCCGGCCTCACACCGGGGCACGACATCGAGATCGTGTTTACCGGCATCCGGCCCGGCGAGAAGTTGTTTGAAGAGCCGCTGACGCGTGAGGACAGGGCGTCGGCGAGTCAGCATGAGCGCATTTACATCGCGCGCGAGGCGCCGATGGAGGTCGAGGGTGTGCTGGAAGCCGCCCAGAATCTGATCACTCTGGCCGAGGCGGGGGCGTCTGAGCGCATTGTCCGCGCGCTCATGGCCGCGGTGCCGGAATATCACCCCAATCGCGAGACGGTGGTCACGGCCATTCCCTTGAGCGGTGTCCGTGACCTGGGAGCCCGTCATGTTGTGGAGCCCTGAGGCACAAGAACTGAAGCGCCGCCTCCAGGCACGCGACGCGGTGGTGGGCGTGGTGGGTCTTGGCTACGTGGGCCTTCCGCTGGCCGTCGAGCAGGCGCGCGCGGGCTTTGTGGTCCTTGGCCTCGACGACAACGGGGCCAAGGTGGAACAGCTGAACCGCGGCGAGAATTACATCCCCGATGTGGACGATGAGGATCTGCGGACTCTTATCGCGTCGGGGAAGCTCGAGGCTACAACGCGCTACCCTGAGCTGGGGCGGGCCGACGTTATTCTGGTGGCGGTGCCCACGCCCCTTACCCCCAACAAGGAGCCCGACCTGTCCTACATCCTGTCGGTGGCGGATCGGATTCGCGGCATCCTCCGGCCGGGCCAGCTTGTGGTGCTGGAGTCCACGACCTATCCCGGCACCACGGACGACGTGCTGCGGCCGGTCCTGGAGACCAGCGGCCTCCGGGTCGGTGAGGAGCTGTTCTTGGCCTATTCTCCCGAGCGTGTCGACCCGGGCAATCCCGTGTATCAGACCCGCAACACCCCGAAGCTGGTCGGCGGCTCCACCGAAATCTGCGGGGAGCTGGCGGCACTTTTCTACCGGCAGTCGCTGACGGATGTCGTGCGGGTCGCCTCCCCGGCGGTGGCGGAGATGGCGAAGGTGTTCGAGAACACCTACCGCGCCGTCAACATCGCGCTCGTGAACGAGATGGCGCTCTTGGCGGATCGCATGGCTCTCGACGTGTGGGAAGTGCTGGAGGCCGCGGGCACGAAACCGTTTGGGATTCAGATTTTTCAGCCCGGACCGGGCGTGGGCGGCCACTGCATCCCGCTTGACCCTTTCTACCTGGCCTGGAAGGCCCGGGAGTACGATTTTCCCACCCGCTTCATCGAACTTGCGGGAGAGATCAATCTGAAGATGCCGTACTTCGTGGCCGACAAGCTGCAGGCGGCCCTAAACGCGGTCAAAAAGCCGCTGAACGGCTCCAGGGTCCTGGTGCTGGGGGTGGCCTACAAGAAAGACATCAATGACCCCCGGGAGTCACCGGCGCTGAAGGTGATTGAGCTTTTGGAGGACAGGGGGGCGGAGGTTATGTACCATGACCCCCACATACCGGTGCTGCGGCCCCAGGCCTCGTACGGACGCACGGCGCGTTCGGTGGAGCTTGACGCCGGGCGGCTCGCCAATCTGGACGCGGTCGTCATCACGACGGATCACACCGCGGTGGACTACGAGCTGGTGGCGGAGCATGCTTCCCTAATCCTCGACACCCGCAACATTATGGCGCGCCGGGGCATCTCGGGCCCCGCGCGCATCGTCAAATTGTAGTCGGCGGAGGGATTTCCATGGCGGTAAGACTGGGGCTCATCGGCTGCGGCGCCATCGGGCAGCGGCATCTGCAGGCGTTAAAGCACCTCGAGGGCGTGGAGCTCACCGCCACCGTGGATGCCGAGTTCGAGCGGGCACAAGCGGCGGCCGTACCCTTTGATGCCACCCCTATGGCCACCACCGAGGATCTCTACCGGAGCGGCCTGGTCGAGGCCGTCATCATCGCGACCCCGTCCGGGCTTCACCCCGATCTGGCCATGGGCGCTATGGAGCAGGGGCTTGACGTGCTGGTGGAAAAGCCGCTGGCGCTCTCGTATGGCGAGGCGGTGGAGCTCACCAGATTCGCGGCCGACGCCGGGGTGGTCCTGGCCGTAACTCACTTCAACCGCATGCTGCCCGGCCCGGCGGCGGTGGCCGCGGCGATTTCTGAGGGCCGCATGGGACGGCTCCTCTCCGGCGGGGTGGATGTCCGCTGGGCGCGTCCGCAGGCGTACTACGACGAGGCACCGTGGCGGGGCACGCGAGGGATGGACGGGGGTGTCCTGTTCAACCAGGCGATTCACGCGCTCGACCTGCTGGTCGACTTCTTCGGACCGGCCCGGGACGCCTTTGCGTACGGTGACACACAGACCCACCACATCGAGGCCGAGGACGTCGTCACCGGCTCGATACGCTTTGAGTCGGGGGCGCTGGCCACTGTGAACGTCACCACGTCGGTGCCGGAGAAAAACCTTGAAGAACGGGTGACGGTGGTGGGGGAAGAGGGCGTGGCGGTTCTCGGCCCGCAGAATTCGTCTTTGCAGGTGCTTCGCACGATGAACCCCGAGGCCGACCAGGACGTGCTGAAAGCGCTCAATGGGGCCGATCCGTGGCCGTCTTGGCGCAGTCACTACAATGCCCTCCTAGATTTTCTGGCAAGTGTCGAGACGCGAAACCCGCCGGCGCTTGCGTCCGGCAGCACCCTGGACGTCCTGGCGCTGGTGGAGGCCTTGACGCGGTCTGCGGCCAGCGGACGCCCGGTGGCGGTTCAGGAATTGACGCGGGAACGGGGGCTCGGATCGCTTGCCTGACCTGGAGCGAGGTCCCGGCACGATCGTGGGCGCGAACGTGGTGCTGGGGCACGGCGTGAAACTTGGCTGCTACGTGGTGGTCCACGATGGAACGGTTCTTGGTGATGGGGTGGTGGTGGACGACTTTGCGGTCCTGGGCAAGCGGCCCGCCGCCTCCGCCTCCAGCACGCTCCGCCTGACGGAGCTTGACCCCTTGCGCGTCGGCGCCGGCACCCACGTCGGTACGGCCGCCGTGCTGTATGCCGGGACCGAAATCGGACCCGAAGGGTTCATCGCGGATGGCGCGCAGGTTCGCGAGCGCTGCCGCCTTGGACAGCGGGTGGTGGTGGGACATGCCGTCACCATCGAGAACGACACCGTGGTGGGTGACTTCACGAAACTCCAGACGGGCGCCTACCTGACCGCTCACTCGACCGTGGAAGACCACGTGTTCATCGCGCCCGGGGTCATGACCAGCAATGACCCCTATCTCGCCCGCACCGAGGCGCGCCATGCGGCGACACGCGGCCCGACTATCCGGAAGGCGGCGCGGCTCGGTGTGGCGGCGGTGCTCCTGCCGGGTGTGGAAATTGGCCAGGAGGCGGTGGTGGCGGCAGGAGCGCTCGTGACGCGCGACGTGCCGCCCTACCAGGTGGTGATGGGCGTGCCGGCCCGGATCGTACGGCCGACGCCGCCTGACCAGTGGCTGTACCCGCCAGATGCCACCGCGCTTTCAGGGAAGGATGAAGACCCCGATGCCTGACGACAGGATTTCCGCGTTCAGCCTGACAGAACAGGTGGCCGCCCTCCGCCCGGAGCTCTTCGACGCCTGGAACCGGGTGCTGGACTCGGGACAATACATTTTAGGTCCGGAAGTTGACGCCTTCGAAAAGGAGCTGCAGTCCCTCCTGGGGGTGCCGGCGGTCGGCGTCGCCAATGGTTCCGACGCCCTCCTCCTGGCGCTGCAGGCTCTTCAAATCGGACCGGGTGACGAGGTGGTGACCACCCCGTTCACCTTCTTTGCCACGGCTGGAAGTATTGCACGGTTGGGCGCGGTTCCCGTCTTCGCCGATGTGGATCCGCAGACATTCAACGTGGACCCGGAGCAGGCACTTTCGCGCGTTGCGCCCCGCACGCGCGCGATCCTGCCGGTGCACCTGTTCGGGCTCATGGCAGACACCCTCCGGCTGGTAGAGGGGTTTGCCGGTCCCGTCGTCGAGGATGCGGCCCAGGCTATTCTGGGATCTCAGGAAGGACGCCTGGCAGGCACGGTGGGAGACGTCGGCTGCTTCAGCCTGTATCCCACGAAGAATCTCGGGGCGTTCGGGGACGGCGGCTTTGTCACAAGCCGCCGTCCCGAGCTGAGCGACGCCATTCGCCGTCTGAGGGTGCATGGGGCGACCGCCAAGTACTATCATGTGGAACTTGGCATGAACTCCCGGCTCGATGCCCTCCAGGCGGCGTTCTTGCGCGTGAAGCTCCGACACTTACAAGACTGGACCGACAAACGGGTGGCGCTGGCCGACCGCTATCGGTCCGGGCTGGCGGCCCATGGGCTCCAGGACCGGGTGCGCCCGCAGATGGTGCCTCCGGGCTTCTCCGCCGTCTTTCATCAGTTCACCGTGCGGGCCGAGAGGCGGGACGCGCTATGGGAGCGGCTTCTCGCACACGGCATGGGCTCGACCGTCTACTACCCCCACCCGCTCCACCTTCTGCCGGCCTTCTCCCATCTCGGGTATCGGGAGGGATCCCTGCCGGTGGCGGAAGAGTTATGCCGCGAGGCGCTCTCGCTTCCCCTCTATCCCGAACTCCGGTTCGAGCAGGTGGATCGGGTGGTTGACGTCATGGCCGCGTTTTACCGTGGCACGGCTTAAAGTCCTCACGGTCGTGGGGGCGCGGCCGCAGTTTATCAAAGCCTCGGCGGTGAGTCCGGTCTTGCGCGAGCGGGCGGACGAGGTTCTGGTGCACACCGGCCAGCACTATGACGAAAGTCTCTCGCAGGTATTCTTTGACGAGCTCGCCATTCCGCGCCCGGACGTGAGCCTGGCGGTGGGGTCGGGGGCTCACGGCGCCCAGACCGGCGCCATGCTGCAGGCGCTGGAGCCGGTCATGAGCGCGGCGCGGCCGGATTACGTGCTGGTGTACGGCGACACCAACAGCACGCTTGCGGGGGCGCTCGCGGCCGCGAAGCTCCTGGTGCCGGTGGCGCACGTGGAGGCCGGCCTGCGAAGCTTTAACCGGGCCATGCCCGAAGAGATTAACCGGGTGCTCACCGACCATGTTTCAAGCCGCCTGTACTGCCCTACGGAAAACGCGGTGGAGAACCTGGCGCGGGAAGGCATCACCGCGGGTGTACGGCTTACCGGCGACGTCATGGAAGACGCCATCCGCCGTGTCGTGCCCGATCCGGCGCTCCTGGGGCAGCTCGGCCTGAGACCCGGCGCTTACCGGCTGGCCACGGTGCATCGCCAGGAAAATACCGATGCACCCGAACGACTGGCCGGCATCCTGGCCGGGCTTGGCCGGATCCCGGCGCCAGTCGTGCTTCCGCTCCACCCGCGCACGCGGGAGCGGGCGGAGCGGTTTGGCCTTACGGCTCTTTTAGACGCGCTGCTGGTGATCCCACCGCAGCCCTATCGGGCATCGCTCACCCTCATCGGCCAGGCGGACGCGGTGCTGACCGACTCCGGCGGCGTGCAGCGCGAGGCGGCGGTCCTGGGCGTGCCGGTTTATGTCCTGCGGGAGGAGACAGAGTGGGTGGAGCTTTTGCGAGACGCACGCGCGGTGCTGGTGGGGGCTGATCCTGTCCGCATCGAGGAGGCCGTGAGGGCCAGAAGGGCCCGTCCACGCGCCCGGGTCTTGGACGAGGACAGCCCGGCCCGGCGGGTCGTGGCCGACCTGACGGCATAAAAGGGAGCGAAGACGACATGCGGGACACATTTCTCGACTACAACCGGCCCGACGTGACCGACCGCGAGGTGGAGGCCGTGGTGGAGGCGGTCCGCTCCTACTGGATCACGCGGGGGCCGCGCGTCGGGCGTTTTGAACAGGCGCTGGCCACGTACATCGGCCAGCCCAATCTCGTGGTGGTGAATTCCTGTACGGCGGCGCTTCATCTCGCGCTGGTGGCGGCCGGCATCGGACCGGGCGACGAGGTCATCACGACCCCGCTCACGTTTGCGGCCTCGGTGAACGTCATCCTGCATGTGGGCGCGACGCCGGTGCTGGCCGACGTGCACCGGGACACCGGGCTTTTGGACGTGGAGGCCGTGCGGGCCGCCATCACGCCGCGCACCCGGGCCGTCATCCCCGTCGACTACGCCGGATTCGCCGTCGATCTGGATGCGTTTTCTGCGCTGTGCCAGGAGCATGAGCTTACCATGGTGGAGGACGCCGCCCATGCCATCGCGACCCGATACAAGGGGCGCCTCATCGGATCGGACCCTCATTTCGCCGCGTTCTCGTTCTACGCCACCAAAAATCTCGCCACCGGCGAAGGCGGCGCGCTTGCCTGCCCCACGCCGGCCCTCCAGGACAAAGTCCGGCTCCTGTCGTCGCACGGCATGACGAAGACCGCCTGGAATCGCTATACGGAGGCGGGCTCCTGGTACTACGAGATTCAGGAGCCGGGCTACAAATACAACATGACCGACCTGCAGGCTGCGCTGGGCCTGGTCCAGCTGGAGCGGCTCGAGCAGCTCCAGCGCCGCCGGGCCGAGATTGCGGGCGCCTTCAACGAGGCGTTCGCGAACGATCCGGCGTTTAAGCCGCCCGTCACGCCGCCGCACGTGGACCCGGCCTGGCACATCTATCCGTTGCGGATCCGATCCGAAGCGCTCACAATCAATCGCGATCAGTTCTTCGAAGAGTTGAAGGCCCAAAAGATCGGGTGCTCGGTGCACTTTATCCCCATTCACTTCCACCCGTACTACCATGACCGCTTCGGTTGGCCCGAAGGCTCGCTGCCCCACGCCGAGGCCTATTTCCGGGAGGAAATCTCCCTGCCGCTCTACCCGGGGATGTCGGACGCTGACGTGGCCGATGTGATTGAAGCGGTGACCGGCGTGGCCGACGCGCACCGGCGGCCCCTGAGGTCGTGAGCCGGTTTGGAGAACGGGGAGGAGGCGGCAAGCTTGATCGGGTTCTGGCTAAAGCGAGCGCTGGACCTCGTGGTGGCCGTCGTCGGTCTCGTTCTCCTCTCGCCCCTCTTCGCGTACTGCGCGCTGGCCATCAAGCGTGACGCGCCCGGTCCCGTGCTGTACCGGCAGGAACGGGTGGGCCTTCGCGGGCGCCGTTTTCAGATTGTGAAGTTCCGCACGATGGGGGTGGATGCGGAAGGCCAGTGGGTGCCGCCGCAGTCGAAGGACGAACTGAGCCACTTCTACTTCCAGGATGAGGCCGACCCCCGCATCACCCGGGTCGGCCGCTGGCTTCGCCGCACGTCGCTCGATGAGCTGCCGAATCTCTGGAATGTGCTCCGCGGCGAGATGTCGCTCGTGGGACCGCGTCCGGAGGTTCCCGAGATTGTCGCCCTCTACGATGACACCATGAAAAAGCGCCTTGATGTAAAGCCGGGCCTCACCGGTCTTGCGCAGGTGTCGGGTCGCGGTCTTCTCTCGACGGCCGAGACCATAGACTACGACCTTGAGTATTGCCGCCGCTGGTCGCTGTCGGAGGATCTGAAGATTCTGTGGTCGACCCTAAAAGCCGTCAGCAACCGCAAGGGCGCCATCTGACAGGAGACGGCGCCGCCCTTCGCCCATCCGGTTCATCCGCTCACTAGGAAACCCTCCTGACCGCACGAAGAGCCTGGCGAGGACATCACACCGGCGCGGCGGTGGCGTGCTGACGAGCTTTCCCTAGCCTGTGAGACGGCCCCCAGCGATCGCAGACGGTCAGCGTGGAAAGCACGCGCACGTCGGACGATCACCGGCCGTGTCCTATGTGGACAGGGGATGTCAGTCAGTGAGAGAGATGGCAGGTCGCGTCTGGTGCGGTTGGCCCCCAGGCGTCGATGCGAAAGGCAGTTGACAGGTTTCAAGGACGGTTCCTAGAATGATTATTAGATGGAAACAGCTATCCATACGCGGCCGTCCTGGTTTTACGCCACGTGCGGGCAGTGAGGAAGGGTGAGCCCTTGGTCGAGGACGACGCGGCGCGCCTACGCGAGGCGGGACTTCGAG
The DNA here is from genome assembly GCA_021797815.1 of Bacillota bacterium. Lineage (GTDB taxonomy): Bacteria > Bacillota > Sulfobacillia > Sulfobacillales > JAIMBI01 > JAKATP01. The sequence goes on along the minus strand of JAJZYZ010000037.1, from coordinate 1,187 downwards.
TCACGCCGCAGCGACTGGCTGTTTTGGACGCGCTCTCCCGCCATTCCCATCCCACGGCCGACGACATCTACCGGGAAGTGGCTCCGGGCCATCCGGGGCTTGGTCTCGCCACCGTCTACAATACGCTGTCTGTCCTGGCAGACCGCGGACAGGTGCTGGTGGTCGATGACCGCAGCGGCCGGCGCTATGACCTTCGCGTCGAGCCGCATCAACACATTCGCTGCCGCTCATGCGGCACGCTGGCCGACCTCCCCCACTGGGACGACCGCCAATGGATTGACGGCGCGATGCCCGATGGCTGGGCGGTGGATCGCTGGAATCTCATGGCCGAAGGCGTCTGCCCCGACTGCCGGTCCAAGACGCCCGCCCTGGTCGAGGAACGGACCTGACGTCTCGGGGTCGACGCTAAGAAACCGGGCGGGCGGCCTGAAGCCGTCCCCACACACGAAAGGAGTCCGACGTGTCTGACCATAGCGGCGATAAAAGCACCATGCCACCGGCCAGGACCAATCGCGACTGGTGGCCCCAACAACTGAACCTGCATGTGCTGGCGCAGCATACGGCCAAGTCCAATCCCATGGACCCGTCCTACAGCTATCGCGAGGCGTTTCGCGACCTCGACGTGGAGGCCCTCAAAGCGGATGTCATGGCGGTCATGACCACGTCGCAGGACTGGTGGCCGGCCGACTACGGCAATTACGGGCCGCTCTTCATCCGGATGGCCTGGCATGATGCCGGTACATATCGAATTCATGACGGTCGGGGCGGCGGCGGCACCGGCAACCAGCGCTTCGCGCCCGTCAACAGCTGGCCCGACAACGCGAACCTCGATAAGGCGCGAAGGCTCTTGTGGCCCGTCAAGCAAAAGTACGGCCGCAAGGTGTCGTGGGCGGACCTCATCCTGTTTGCGGGCAACTGCGCCTATGAGGCGATGGGATTCAAGACCATGGGCTTCGCCTTCGGGCGGGAGGACATCTGGGAGCCGGAAGAAGACGTCAACTGGGGCTACGAGGACACGTGGCTCGGCGACCAGCGGTATCACGGCGACCGGGAACTGGAGCGGCCGTTCGGCGCCGTCCAGATGGGCCTCATCTACGTGAACCCGGAAGGTCCGAACGGGAAGCCGGATCCCCTGGCCGCGGCCCGGGACGTCCGGGAGACGTTCCGGCGCATGGCGATGAACGACG
>JAJZYZ010000036.1 GCA_021797815.1 Bacillota bacterium | reverse complement strand
CGGCCGTTCGGCGCCGTCCAGATGGGCCTCATCTACGTGAACCCGGAAGGTCCGAACGGGAAGCCGGATCCCCTGGCCGCGGCCCGGGACGTCCGGGAGACGTTCCGGCGCATGGCGATGAACGACGAGGAGACGGCAGCCCTCATCATCGGCGGACACACATTCGGCAAGACCCATGGCGCGGTGCCCAGCAGCTACGTGGGGCGCGAACCTGAAGGAGCCCCGCTGGAGCAGCAGGGACTCGGCTGGAAAAACACCTACGGCACCGGCAAAGGCGATGACAGCTACACAAGTGGGATCGAAGGCGCCTGGACCAACGAACCGACCCGGTGGGACAACGGCTTTCTCGACAATCTCCTCAACTACGAGTGGGAACTGACCAAGAGCCCCGCCGGCGCGTACCAGTGGACACCGCGCGATGCGGAGGCCCAGGGCACCGTGCCGGACGCCCACGATCCGCATAAGCGTCACGCGCCGATGATGCTGACGACGGACCTCGCGCTCAAGGTCGATCCCAGCTACCGACCCATCGTCGAACGGTTCCATCAGCATCCGGAGCTGTTGGAAGAGGCGTTCGCGAAGGCCTGGTACAAACTTCTCCACCGAGACATGGGACCGGCCACCCGGCATCTTGGCCCGTGGGTGCCAGAGCCGCAGCTGTGGCAAGACCCGGTTCCCGCCGTTGACCACGATCTCATCGATGCGGCGGACATCGCGGAGCTGAAGACGAAGATTCTGGGTTCCGGACTCTCCATCGCGCGTCTGGCGGGGACCGCCTGGGCATCGGCATCCACCTTCCGTGGGAGCGATATGCGGGGTGGTGCCAACGGAGCCCGCATCCGGCTTGCGCCGCAGCGGGACTGGGACGTGAACGCACCGGAACACCTGCAGGCGACCCTTGCCACCCTCGAGCGTATCCAGCGCGACTTCAACCAGGCGCAGACGGGCCGCAAACGGGTGTCGATGGCGGATCTGATCGTGCTGGGCGGGTGCGCGGCGGTCGAGCAGGCGGCCAGAAATGGCGGCCATCCCGTGAGCATCCCGTTCGTGCCCGGCCGCACCGATGCCGACCAGGAGCACACCGACGTGGAGTCGTTTGCCGTACTGGAGCCGTCGGCCGATGGGTTCCGAAACTATCAGGGCGGCTACGACAACCTGACGGCCTGTCATGCCCTCGTGGATCGTGCGAACCTCCTCACTCTCACGGCGCCGGAAATGACGGTGCTGGTGGGCGGGATGCGGGCGCTCAATGCCAATTACGACGGATCGGCCCACGGCATCTTGACCACGCGGCCGGAGACCCTGAGCCACGACTTCTTCGTGAATCTCCTGGACATGGCGACCGAGTGGCAGCCGTCCGCCTCGCACCCGCACCTCTATGAGGGACGGGATCGCGCGACGGGTGCGCACCGATGGACCGCGTCCGCCGTCGATCTGGTGTTCGGGTCGAACTCGCAGCTGCGCGCTTTGGCCGAGGTGTACGCCGCGGAGGACTCGGGGCAGAAGTTCGTGGAAGACTTCGCCGCTTCGTGGCACAAGGTGATGATGCTCGACCGTTTCGATCTCAAGTAGGGTCTGCCGGTCGAGGAATGAGTGCGATGACGGACGCGGATGGGCCGGCCTGTCCGCGTCCGTTCTGCGCGGCGCCGGTTCCCTAGCCGGGATTGGCGTGCACGGTCATCCGAATCCCGTGACGCGGGCGGAGTGTGATGAGAGGTTCCGGTTCCACGGGATGGCCGGGTACCAGGGAGAAGTGCCACGAATGGCCGACAGCGGCCAGGATGAGACGCGCCTCCAGGAGCGCCATCGGGCGCCCGATGCAAAGCCGCGGGCCGCCCCCGAACGGAATGTACGCGAATGGATGCCTGGTCGTCGGGCCTTCCTGGAGCCACCGTTCGGGCGAGAACGCCTCGGGGTCGGGGAAGGAGCGTGGGTCGCGGTGCACGACGTAGGGGCTGGTGAGAACCTGGGTGCCGGCGGGAAGTGTGTGGGACGCAAGCTCGAAGGGAGCGATGGACGCGCGGTTGATAATCCAGGCCGGCGGATAGAGACGGAGCGCCTCACTTATTACGGCGCCCGTGTAGGGAAGCTCCTGCAGGCGATCGACCGTGACCGGCCCGTCAGGAACCCCTTCGCTTAACTCCTGGTCGAGACGCTGACGCGCGGCGGGATGACGGTCGAGGAGAAGCCATGTCCAGGCGAGAAGGGTCGCCGTCGTCTCATGCCCCGCGATAAGAAGCGTCATGACCTCATCGCGGAGCTCTTTTTCCGACAGTCCCCGCCCCTCCTCATCAGATGCCGCCATGAGAAGGGCCAGGACATCGTCATGGTCGGGGCCGCCCGCCTGGCGCGTGCGGATGATGTGATGAACCACGGCATCAAGCTCTCCGACCGCCGCCTGGAAGCGGCGCATTTCCGGTGTGGGGACCCAATCCGGGAGCCGCAGCAGGGTCTTCACACGGCCGTTCACATGCCGCATGGCGGTGGTGAGGCTTTCTCGCACCGTTTGGGCCGCGGCGTCAAGCGCCGTTCCAAAAAGGGTGTCGGTCGCGATGGCAAACGTGAGCCGCATCATCTCCTCGGCCATATCGCGGACATCGCCATCGTGCCAGCGGCCGCTGGCGCGCATCGTCTGGTCCAGGATGGTCTCGCCCATGGCGTGCACGCGGTCCCGATGGAACGCCGGCTGGGCGAGACGCCGGTGCCGCCGCCAGACGTCGCCCTCGCTCGTAAGGAGCCCCTGTCCGAGGAGAGGCCGCGCGTGCTGGAGCGTGCGCCCTTTTATGAAGCACCGGTTCTGCCGCACCAGGACCTCCTCGATGTCTTCGGGTCCGGAGAGGAGGAGCACCTGGTAGGGGCCGATTTCGAGCCAGACGCGGTCGCCGTCTTGCTGCGCCGCGGCCGTGAGGGCGGATAGAGGATCGGCGTTTAAGGCGCGCATCGTGTGTAACCGCCGGCCTGAAAAGGCGCGCGGAATCTTGTCGGCACCCATCACATCCCTCCCCTGCGGGCCATTTCATCAACCGTACCACGCGCGGCCGCGGCGGCAGGGCTTACGCCGCGCGGCCGACGGCCGGGACCATCCACATGCTAGAATGAAAACCCGACCGGACTCGCGGAAATGGGGGGACAAGCGCATTTCGGACAAAAAAGGGCGCCCCTCGATCACAATTCTGACGCAGTACTATCCGCCTGAGCCCGGTGCTGCCTCCATCCGGCTGCAGGCGATGGCGCAAGAATTCTTGCGGCACGGCTACGACGTCCAGGTGGTGACCGCCTTCCCCCACCACCTCGGATACCGCGACCATCGGTACGCGGGCAAATTTCTGAGCGTGGAAACAGACGGTCCCATCCCCGTCATCCGCACATGGGTGTTCACCGCGCCCTCCGGGACGTTCTGGCGCCGACTCATCAACTATTTTTCCTTTGTCTGCTCAAGTCTTTTTGGCCTCTGGCGCCTTCCGACGAGTGACTACCTGCTGGTCGAATCGCCCCCGCTCTTTCTGGGCATCGCCGCGTACCTTTACGGCCGGATTCGCCGCGTGCCCTACATCCTGTCGGTGTCGGACCTGTGGCCCGCCTCGGCAGTCGCCCTCGGTCTGGTGAAGAACCGATCCGCCATCCGCCTCTCGGAGAATTTGGAGCACTTCTTATATCGCCACGCGTACCGGGTGTCGGCCGTGACAGAAGGAATCCGCGACGCCATCCGCGCCACCGGCCTCGTGGAGCCGACCCATGTGCTGTTTGCGCCGAACGGCGTGGACCCCACGCGTTTTACCGTAGAAACCCCTGATGAGGGTCTTGTCCGCCGCCTTGATCCCGCACACCACCGGATCTTTCTATACCCCGGCACCCTCGGCTACGCCCAGGGCCTCGAGGTCCTCCTGGATGCCGCCGAACGCCTCTCAGACCGGCCCGACATCGTCTTTCTCCTGGTGGGCGACGGGCCCGTGCGGGAGGAGCTGGCGGCGGAGGCCAGGCGGCGGGGCCTCCGGCGCGTCATATTTGACGGCTTGCAGCCGCTTGAGCGCATGCCTCATTACTTTGCCCTGGCCCGGGCGGTGATCGTGCCGCTCCGCCGGCACCCGCTTTTTGCCGGGGCGCGGCCGTCGAAGGCGTTTCCGGCCTGGGCGGCGGGGGTGCCGGTCATATTCAGCGGAGAAGGCGAGATGGCGACAGTAGTGGGCGAGAGTGGAGCCGGCGTCACGGTGCCGCCGGGCGACGGGGCCGCCCTGGCGGAGGCCGTGCGGCGCTACGCCGACCTCGATGCGGCAGAGAGGGAGCGGCAGGCCGCAAACGCCCGTCGTTTCGTCCGTGAGCAGTATTCCTGGGAGAGCATCATGAACCGGTGGCTGTCCGGTCTCGGCCCAGAATCCCCAAGCGAGCGTCGGCTTGATGCCGCCCGGGCGGGCAGAACGGAGGAGGGTCCCACATCCGCATCCTGATGGTGGGCGACGCGGGCAGCATTCACATGCGCCGCTGGGCCGCGGGCATGGCCGGGCGGGGTCACGTCGTAGAGGTTCTGTCGGAACGGCGATGGGATGACGCGCCCGTGGCGGTGGAACTTTTGCCGCCCTTTGTCCGCGGACGCCTCAACCTGCCGGTGCTGGCGGCTCGGGTGCGCGATGCCGCCCGGCGGATGCACCCCGATCTGGTGCACGCGCACTACGCGTCCAGCTATGGCCTTATCGCCGCGTTGTCACGTGTGCGCCCCCTCATCGTCTCGGTCTGGGGGGGAGACGTCGAGGTGTTTCCGCGAAACCCCGTCAATCGCCAGGTGTTGTCTTTCACGCTCCGTCAGGCGGCGCGCATCGCGGTGACGAGCGAGCATTTGCGGACCGTCACCCTCCGCTACGCCCCCGGGGCACCCGTCTTCGTGATTCCCTGGGGCGTCGATGAGGAGTGGCTGCAAGCGCCCCGGGCGACGGAGCCACAGGGGCCGTTTACGGTGGTCAATAATAAACATCTGGAGCCCACCTACGGTCTTGACCTCCTGCTCACGGCCATGGCGGGGCTGGACCGGCCGTGGGTGCTATGGCTTCTCGGTTCTGGAGCGGCGGAGCGGGATCTCCGCCAGGAGGCCGAGCGGCTCGGGGTGGCCGACCGGGTGCGATGGACAGGGCAAGTTTCCCCGGCGAGGGTGCGCGCCATCATGGATGACGCCCATGCCGCGGTCTTTCCCTCCCGCCGGGAGTCGTTTTCGGTTGCCACCCTGGAGGCCTCGGCGCGCGGCCTTCCGGTCATCGGCACCCGTACCGGCGGTCTCCCGGAAGTGATTGCCGACGGGGTGACGGGGATGCTTGTGCCGCCCGGGGATGTGGGATCCTTGCGGGGAGCGCTGATGGGGCTCGCGGGTGATGCCGGGCTCCGGCGGCGAATGGGAGCGGCTGGGCGGGAGATGGTACGGGAGCGATTCCGCTGGGCCGATTCGCTCGACCAGGTCTTGCGCCTCTACCACGAAGTCGCGGCGACATGAGCTCCCCGAGACTCCTGCTTGTGGGCTACTACCCGCTGATGCCGGCGGACCGTGCCCCCGCCATCCGGATTGCGGCCATGGCGGAGAGCCTGGCCGGGATGACGGAGCTAACCGCCGTTATCGGCACCCGGGCGGAGCGAGTACTCCGCTACGAGGCGGTGGCATCCCGCCTCCAAGACTTTGACGGCGTCTACGTGGAGTCGGCGACGTCCATGATGACGGGATCCGACTGGAACTTCTTGCGCGCCGTGCGGCGGGCCGGACTCCCGCTCGGGATCTATGTGCGCGACTACTATCAGCGCTTTCCCGACCTGTATCCCCCGAAAGGGCTCAAGGAACGGCTGATGGCGGTGGGGTATCGGCTGACGCTTCGCGAGTTCCGCCGGCTTGCGAGCGTTATCTTCGCCCAGACAGAGGCGTTCGGCGCCATCATAGGTCCCGGCCCGGTAACGACGCTGCCGCCGGCGGGGCGGGTGCTGACGCCGCCGGATGGCCTCGTCAGGGTTCCCCACCGCGTGATCTATGCCGGCGCCAACGGACCCCAGGATGGCGTTGACGTGGCGATCGAGGCCATGGGCGAGGTGGTGAAGGCGGTGGGAGACGCCGAGCTGATTCTGGTCCTCCGCCCGTCCGAGGCGCCCAGGGCGGTGCCCGGCTATTGCCAGGTCGTTACGGCCTCCGGCCCCACGCTCGACCCCTGGCTCTGGTCTTCGTCCGTGAGCCTGGTACCGCGCCGGCACACCCGCTACTTCCGGCTTATCCTGCCGGTCAAGATTTTCGACTACATGGCGCATGGACTTCCGGTGGTGGTGACCGAAGAGAGCGAATCGGCGAGCTTTGTGGAGGACGGGGGAATCGGGCTTGCGGCGCCGGATACCGCAAGGGGATTCTCCGACGCCATTCTCCGGCTGTTTCAAGACCCGGTGGGCCGGGAGATGATGGGTGAGCGGGCGCTTTCCCTGGTGCGGGCGGAGCATCACTGGGATGCGCGCGCCCGCAAGGTGCTTGCGGCGCTGGGGCTAGAGGGGGCCGCTTCCTGAAACCGCCAGTTGACAGAAGGGGCGCCCTTCTCTAATATCCAGCCAACATCGGAAAAGCGATGATCGGGAGGCGCGGGTCGGGCCGGCAGTAGAGAGATGGCGGTCGGTGCAAGCCATCCCGGTGGTCCGTCATACACCCGAGAGTGCAAGCTGAAAGCCCGGTCCGCCGGGTGAGTAGGCGCGACGGATACTCTCCCGTTATCGAGAGCCGAGAGGCGCCGTCAGGCGCAACGAGGGTGGTACCGCGGAGCCGAGTCTTCGCCCCTTAAGGGGCGGAGGCTTTTTTGTCTTCCGGGCCGGTGCGCGAGTAGTCATTTCGGCAGACGAGGAGGCGACGTGATGACGCGGAGATCGGAACCCCTGACAACTGCCCACGACGTGGTACGGGAGAGTGTGTCCTATTATCCGGCGCCCGCGGCAGACGCCGCGTCATCCGTCGACACCGAGGGGCCGGGCGTTCTCGCCTCGCGCCCGGTTCAGATCTGGGGGCTTGGCCTCATGGGTCTCTCTCTGGCGACGGCCCTTGTGGCCGAAGGCTTCACGGTGTTTGGCCAGGACGCCGACGAGGCCGCCGAGGCCTATGCAGCCCAGCAGGGTGTGCACATTGGCATCGTGCGCGACCCTGGTTTCTGCATCCTGGCGGTGCCCCCGGACGCCGTCGAGACGGCGCTCGCGGATGCATGGCCCCACCTGGCCGGCGACACCGTGCTGACCGATCTCACCAGCGTGAAGGGCCGGGTGCTGCCGCTCTTACGGGAGCTCCCAGCGTCCCAGCCGGTGGTGAGCTCCCACCCCATGGCCGGAAACGAGCAGGGGGGACGACTCTCTTTCCGGCCGGATCTTTTCCGGGACCGCCTCTGGGCACTCATTCCGGTCCCCGGTCACCCGGTTCCGTGGGGAGCCATGGCCCGCCTCGTGGGGCCCTTGGGCGCGCGGCTCACGTCTGTCGACGGCGAGCACCATGACCGCATCGCGGCCGTGACGAGCCATGTGCCGTATGTGAGTGCGCTCTGCCTGTCCAGCCTTCTGGCCACGCTGCCTGATGAGGGCCGGGGGCTTCTCGGCCCGGGATTCTTAGGCGCCACGCGCACGGCGCAGGCGCCGTCGGCACTGTGGAGCGAGATCCTGCTGGCGAACCGGGAGTCGGTGGCGGGGGCGCTTTCGGCCCTCCGGGGCGAGCTTAAACGCTGGGAAGAAGCGCTTGACACGGGATCCGCCAGTGAGCTCATGGGGCGGATAGAAGCGGTGCGGGTGCGCCGACGGGCGCTCTCCGGCGGCTGACCGAGCGCCGGGCGAAGGAGTTTCCCCGCGGATGCGGAAGTCCGAGCGCGATATGGGTACTGCGTTCAGCCGCCTGGTGTGGGCCGCGGCCATCAATCGCTTTGGAGACGGCTTCTTTTCCATCGGTGTCTCCTGGCTCATCTATACCCACACGCACTCGGTGCTGCCGCTCGGGCTTCTCTGGGCCGGCTACTACCTGGTGGTGGGAGTGCTTCAGTCCGCCCTGGCGCCGCTCGTGGACGCAACCGACCGGCGGCAGCTTCTGGTCCGTGTGAACCTCTTGCGCGGCGCCATCGTGCTGGCCCCCGCGGTTCTCGGCGTCTTCGGCCTCTATCGCGTGTTCGAGCTCTACCCGGCTTTCGTGCTGCTGGGGATTGCGGGCATCCCCGCGCGCTCGGCGGCGTCGGCTATGATCCCGGCGCTCGTGGGGGAAGGGCGGCTGGTCGCGGCCAACGCGCGCTTCGCAGGCGTGACCGAGGCTATGTATCTCGTGGGCCCGGCGGCGGCTGGCCTCGTGCTGGCGGCGCTGGGCGCCCGCTCCGGCCTTGTCATCGACGGGGCAAGTTTTGTGGCGGCAGCGGTCCTATTGGGGAGCCTGCCCCCGACGAGGAGCAAACCGAGCGTCGGCGAAGAGGCGTACTGGCCGGCTTTGTGGAGTGGCGCGCGGACCGTCTGGTCCGATCGACGGCTTCGGCTCCTGGCGGCGTTGTCCATCCTGGTCCAGTTCACGGACGTGGCCTTCATCGTCCTGTCGGTGCCGCTCGTCCGTTCCGTCCTGGACGGCACCACCCGCGGAGTGGGATTTCTGGAAGCGTCGCTGTCGGGCGGCTATCTGCTGGGGGCGTTCCTCATGGGCCGGGCCGCGCGGAGCATCCCGACCACGCTTCGCTTCCGGCTGGTGCTGCTGTTCTGTCTGGCCACGGCCGGCATCGTCCTGATTCCGGCGCTCTGGTGGGCGTTTGCGACCCAGGTGGTGGGCGGGGTGGCCGATGCCATCTTCCAGGTGGAGTGGCAGGCCACGTTTCAGGCGAGTGTCGCCGAAAGCCACCTCGGGCGGGTCTTCATGTGGCAGGCGGGGGCCCAGATGGGGGCGGCGGCGGTCGGTGCCCTCCTGGCCGCGGGCATCGCCCTGGCTTTTGGCATCCCGGCCGGGTTTGCCGTCATCGGAGGCCTCGGGGCGGTCCTGGCGGGCCTCGTCCTGTCGAGGCTCACCCGCCTACCGCGTGGCGCGCCCGCTTAGAGCGGAAACGCCGCCGCCCACTCGGGCGCGACCCTATCGGGCCGGTGGCGGCTGTACACCAAGTTCGCCGCCTGTTGAAATCCTTGATAGACGCGGGGATCGGTCATGAACTCCAGAAGATGGGCACCGCTCCGAGAAGCCTCTCCGAGGCCCGCCAGGCGGCCCATGGTGCCCGAGACCAGAATCTCGGCCGGCGCGGTCGGCGCCTGCAGCCCCAGCAGGGGAAGGCCGGCCGCCGCGGCCGCCACGTAGTCAAAGGCCGTGCCGTCGATCCATTGGGGGCCGTAGAAGAGCTGGGCGGTGTCGGCGAGGTCCCGGGCAATGTGGTCCGTGAGCGGGTGAAACTGAAGACGCACGCCAAGCCGGCCGGCCTCCTCGCGGGCGTCGCCGACCGCGTCCCCGTCGCCAAAGACGTGAAGCTCCGGTGTGCCGGCAGATTCGCTCACGGCCCCCATGTCCTTCACGGCGTGAAGCAGCACGTCAATACCTTTCAGGCGGGTGACGTGACCCACCACGGCGATGGCGGGACCGGCGGCGGGGCGCGCCGACGCTCTGGCCGGAGCGGGCCACAGGAGGCTTCGAATGCGCTCTTCAGGCACGCCGAAGCGCTCATGCAGGTCGGCGCCGACCGAAGGCGCCAGCACGATTATCTGGTCGAATCGGGAGAGAAGGCGTTCGGAGAGCCTTCGCTCGCGGCCGATATTATGCTCGCCCCGAGCCGCTAGATAGTAGCCGAGAGGATAGTGGGCCAGGAGGTAGAGCGCGGGACGGTGTCGTGACGTCAGCACCGCCTCGGCGACGGCAAACTCGGCCGCCAGATCCTGCTCCACCACGATGGCGTCAAAGAGACCAAGACCCCGGCGGAGCTGCCCCACGAACTGGATTCGGGCCATGGGTCCCTGCCCGCGGGGCGGATCGATCACGTCTCCCATGCCGTCCGGAATGAACGGTCGCGGAGCCGTAAGCGGCCAGTAGGTCAGCGTGTGACCGAGTCCTTGGAGGAGAGGGGCGATGGTGTGGGCGATGAGGGTGCGCTCGCCTCCATCAGAGGAGCCGGACACCCAGAGAATCCTCAAGTCCGCCAGCTCTCCCAGGTTTTCCGTAGTCCCCGCTCGAGCGGTGTTTCGGCCCGGAATCCCCAAAACGCCGCCGGCTCCGGATCAAAGACGCTCGCCTTGATGTCACCGGGACGCGGCGGCGCCTCCTCCCAGCTGGGGCTCCGGCCCGCCTGACGGGCCACCACCTCGCCGAGCCGGTTGATCGACGTTTCCTCGCCGGTGCCGATGTTGAGGAGCGCCGGCGGGGACCCGCCCAGCCGGTGTACGAAGGCGCGGGCGATGTCTCCCACGTAAATGAAGTCGCGGGTCTGGGTGCCGTCGCCTTCGCGGACGAACGGCGCGCCTTCCGCCAGCCGGTCCATAAAGCGCGCCACCACGCCTCCCTCTCCGGCCGTTCGCTGTCCCGGTCCATAGACGTTGGCGAGCCGGAGGGTCACGGGTGTGATGGCATGACCGGCCCCGAAATGCTCCACGAGCCGCTCGGCGGCCCACTTGGAGAGGCCATAGAACGATTCCGGATCCACCGCGCTCTGTTCCGTCACCGGCAGGTGTTCCCCGGGGTCGCCGTACACGGCCGCCGACGAGGCCCACCGAAACTCCCGCGCGCCCACCGCTTCCGCCAGCTCCAGGGCTCCGGCGGTGCCCGCCACGTTGTCGGCCATCACGAGGCGCGGGTGAGACTCGCCGAACGGGACGCTTATCTGAGCGGCCAGATGAATGACGGCCTCACAGCGGTCCAGCGCATCGACAACGGAGTCGGGATCCGTGACGTCCCCCTCGATGATGGGGAGAGGAAGGCCCGCGAGAAGGGGGTGCACGCCAAAATCAAGACGGTCCAGGACCACCGGGCGGTGGCCGGCGTCAAAGAGCGCGTGCACCACATGGGCACCGATGAAACCCGCTCCACCCGTCACGAGGACTCTCATGTGGCGGCGCCGCGGGCGCGAAAGTCGGCGATCGTACGCGCCAGGCCGTCTTCCAACGCCACCTGGGGACGCCATCCCAGCAGTTCCTCGGCGCGGCTGATATCCGGGCAGCGATTCGTGGGATCGTCGACCGGAAGCTCGGCGCGTACGGTCTGCAGGGGGACGCCCGCGACCCGGGCGACCATCTCGGCAAATTCGAGAATGGTGTGCTCCTCGGGGTTTCCCACATTGATGATGCGGCCGCCCAGGTGGTCTCTCATCCCGGCCCGGACGATGGCCTCCACTTCGTCGCTGACGTAGCAAAAACTGCGCGTCTGGGCCCCATCCCCGTAGACGGTCAGCGGCTCGCCGCGAAGAGCCTGCGCCACGAAGTTCGGCACCACCCGTCCGTCGTCCATCTGCATGCGCGGCCCGTAGCAGTTGAAGAAGCGCAGGATGCGCACGTCCAGGCCGTGCCGGCGGTGCCACTCCATGGCCAGCGCTTCCCCAAATCGCTTCGACTCGTCATAACACGACCGGGGGCCGACCGGGTTTACGTGGCCCCAGTACTCTTCGGTCTGGGGACTCACCTCCGGATCGCCATACACCTCGGAGGTCGAAGCCAGGACGACCCGGGCGCCCAGTTCGCGGGCCCAGTGGAGGGCGTGCAGCGTACCGACGGAATTGACGAGGAGCGTCTCCAGCGAGAGTCGTCGGTAGTGGATAGGGCTGGCCGGCGAGGCCATCTGGAAAATCACGGCGGCATCGCGGACACCGAAACGGTCCTCCGGCAGAGGCTCGGTGATGTCGGCCGCCACCATCCGGACGGTGTCGCTTCCACGCCAGCGCGCAAGATTTGCAAACGATCCGGTCGACTCGTTGTCAATCACCACCACGTGAAACCCGTGGTCCTCAACTAGCCTGTCCACCAGATGACTGCCGATGAAGCCTGCTCCACCCAGTACCACGCATGTTTCTTGCACGATGGCGCAAGCCGCCTTTCAGAAATTGGCTCGTCCTATTATAGCCCGCCGGTCCTGGGAAGCTTTCCGCCACCGGTGGGCGGGCGTTTGCCCAAGATAAGTCCCAGATTGCAATGCGCTCTACGAATGTATAATGAAGGCGATTTTCTCGGCAGCCCATTTCGGCAACCGATGCGGGAGGCTCGATGTTCAAAGGCTGGACCAACCGCTGGGATGAGCTTTCGGTGCTGGCTGACACGGCGGTGGCGTATGCTGCCTACCTTCTGGTCGTCCACATCTATCTGGCGCTTCATCCCCGACTTGACTCGGCCCAATTGGTATCTCTGTACTTTTCCTGGTCCATCTTCGTGCTGGGTTCGTCCTGGCTGGGCCTGAAACTTTCGTTCCGCGGGTACTCGCGCCGGTGGAACCAGCTCCCGGCGGAACTGGCGATGCTGTTTTTGGCCAATTCCCTGAGCGGCGCCGGGATGGCCGTCTTGATTTTCGGCCTCAAAGCCACCTGGTTCTCCCGCCTCATCTTCGTGTCGTACCCGGCAACCGCCTTTCTGTTCCAGATGGTGCTCCACTCGGCGACCAAGGTCCGGCTCGCCAAGTGGCGCCGGCGGGGCCTCGATCGACGGCACCTGGTCGTTCTCGGCTATCCGCCGCGGGTCAGCACGTTCCACGAGACGGTGCACGATGTGCCCGAAGCGGGCATGGATGTTGTCGGCATGGCGCCGGTGGCGCTCGGCGACGCGGAGGGGGGCCAATCGGCCGTCGCGCGGCTTAAGGAGTGGCTGTCCACCGAGGTGGTCGACTCGGTGGTGCTGGCACTGCCGTTGGATGACTCCGTCTTGCGGCAGGCTATCCGGATCGCGGAGGGTCAGGGCAAGGAAGTCCGCCTGGTGCTGGACGAGGTGGGGGCGCTTGCCAACCGCTCGCAGCTCTACAATTTCTACGGCAACTCGGTGCTGGTGGTGAATCCGTCGCAGGCTCATCTGACCGCCCGCTGGGTTATCAAACGCACCGTGGATCTGGGCGGGTCTATCTTCCTTCTGATCGTGACGGCGCCGATCCTATTCACGGTGAGCATCCTCCTGAAGGTGAAGGAGCCGAAGGCCCCGGTGCTGTTCCGCCAGCGGCGTGTCGGGTTGAACGGCCGTCAGTTTACCTGCTACAAGTTTCGGACCATGGTGCCGGACGCCGAGGCGCTCCGCCACGAGGTAGCCCACCTGAACATAATGAGCGGACCGGTCTTCAAGGCACCGGACGATCCCCGCATCACGCCGTTTGGGAAGAAACTTCGCCAGTACAGCCTCGATGAGCTGCCGCAGCTCTTCAATGTCCTCCTGGGCCAGATGAGTCTCGTCGGCCCGCGGCCGGCGCTGCCGGACGAGGTGGAACAGTATGGAGAGAACTCGCGCAAGCGCCTGTCCGTGCGGCCAGGCATCACGGGCCTCTGGCAGGTGTCGGGGCGCAATCAGATTCAAGACTTCGAGCGCTGGGTGGAGCTTGACCTCGAATACATCGATCGGTGGTCGGTCGGACTCGACTTCGCTATTCTGGCCCGCACCATTCCGGCCGTCCTCCAGCAGCGCGGCGCGCACTAACGTACATCTTTCAGTAACCGGAAGCGGGATGAGGCGGCATCCGGCGCCTTTGACCGCGCGTTCCCGCTGTCTTGTCGCGTTGTAGCAAGACCGCAGCGCCCCCGGGGAACTCGACCGGGCCAGCGTCGCCCGCGTCTCACGCCCGAAGGTACGAGCTCCCGGAAAAGTCCCGGGTCGTGGCGCGTTCGGGGTCTCGTGCGACCGAGGCAAGCAGCGGGCGGTCCAAGGCGACGGCCGAGGCCTGCGCTTCACGCCCGCCGCCTCCCTCGCCCCGCGCAGTTTGATCGATGGCGGCCCTCGCCCACCGGACGACGGTCCGGAGAGAATTTCCCTCGTCCGTGCGAACTTCTATCAGGTGGGGGGAGTGGGGTGTTTCACGGACGGATGGCGATCGGCCTGATTGGTCTCGCGGCGACCGTGGTGGTGGCGGGCGTGAGCCTCATGGGTCACCGCGCCGCACCTGCCAGGCGGTTTCCCGTCGTGTCGGTCGCAACCCGCATGTCGGCGACCACGTCTTCGTCCCCTGGTGGGGTCACCCAAACCTCCTTGTCGAGTGCCGTGGCCTCCACGGCCCCGTCCACCACCGTGCCGAGCCCGACTCAGAGTCCCACCAAAGACGGAGGCTCCGGCAAGGACGGACACCAGCACGGCCACGCCAAGCCGCACAAGGGTGACCATTAAGCTTTCGACATAGACGCGGGCCGAAGCCGCCGCGGTGCGCCTCAGCCCATCGCGGCGGGATGAGGCGTTCATGCGCGGTGGTGACGCCGCTTGACGTGTGTGCGTTTGTCGACCCGGTGAGTGGGACCGGGATCTCCCTCGGGCGACCCGGCCCCGAGCGGCCCCCCGACGCCTTAGGAGTGGCCGCTATAATGACGGGAGACGAATGGTGACACCGCTTTTAATTTTTCTTAGGCGAGGTGAGGGACGCGGAGCCAGAGCTGCTGCACTATCTGGGAGAGGCACCGGAGGGCCCCTGGGCGATCTTTTCCGAGCCCGTCGGCCAGGGGTACGGTCTCATCAACGTGCTGTTCCCACGAACGTTGTGGATGCATCTCACACGCCAGGATCCGTTCACCAGCGAGATCAACATTCTGGAGCGAACCGGCGTGCGCGCCATCGCCTGGGTACGCGAACGCGGTCCCGTGCCGCGGGCTATCTGGGTGACGCCGGAAATGCTGGGAGATGCGCCGATACCGGGCTATGGGACGCCCTGGGAGACTCTCTCCCAGTGCGGGCGCTGTCAAAAAACGGTTCCGTCGGGGGAAGTGGCCGAGGGGCTCAAAAATGCGCTTCCGCCCAACACCCGGGGCGACACCGAGGTGCTGGTGCTCTGTCCTGGCTGCAATGTGCAGACGCCGTTTCTCCTCACACCCTTTGGAGCCGTGCGAACGGGCACCCCTTAGGACGGACGGACATGTCGGTACCGCCAACTGGGAAAACAGGAGGGAACACGCATGCGCACGGTAGTCGTACCCGGTCACATTCTGGACAGCTGGGTGAGTGAAGAGGGCTGGGTGACCGCTGACCAGACTCGTGAGATAGAGGGTGTGCTGGCATTCCGGCCCGCCAACCCCACCGCTATCGAAGATGCCGAGGCACGCGGCGACCGCCTGGACCTCCAGGATCTAAACCGCCTCACGGCTCCCGATTCCACCATCGTCGTCCGCATGGCGGAGTACATGGGGCAGCACGGGCTTACGGTGGAGCCTCCCCGCGCCGGCGGCCTTTATCTCTCGTTTCGCGGCCCTATCGGGTCGGTGACGGCTGCCTTTCGGTGCACCTTTGCCTCCAAGCTTCTCGACGGGCGCGACGTCTACCTGAACCGGGAGGAGCCGCAGGTGCCGGAGTGGGCGGCCCCCCATGTACTGGCGATCATCGGGCTTGAGAACCGGAGCCAGGCCCATCCCACCCACCGGTACCCGTCCCGTTCTGCCTCACCGGCCAACGGTGGCCAGGGTTACTTTCCCCCCGAGGTCAAGGCGGCTTACAACTGGCCCACCGATCTGACGGGCGCCGGCGAGACCATCGGCCTGCTCGAGTTCTCGAACGGCTTCAGCGCGCAGGATGTCACGACGTTCTGGCAGCAGCACGGTCTTCCCGTCCGCAGCGTCGCCTTCGTATCGGTCGATGGGACCCCGAACGACGGCGGTGTCGCCGCCGTCGATATGGAGTGCACCCTCGACGTCGAATGGGCAGGGGCGATGGCGCCCAATGCCGCTCTCGTCGTCTATGAAGCCTCGGCCGGAACCAGCGATCGAGCCTTCGGGGTGTCCTTGCTGGGCGGCCTTGAGGCGGCGGTGTCTGACACGGTGCACACGCCCTCCGTGCTTTCGATCTCTTACGGCGATGCGGAAAGCCGCTTTCCGGTCGCGACGCTTCGTGCATGGGACCAGGCCGCCGCACGGCTCGGCCTGCATGGAGTCACGGTCCTGGCCGCGTCGGGAGACGCCGGGGCGTATGGCATTCGGGGCGGACCCGCGCAGCCTATACCACACGCGGACAGTCCGGGCAGTGTCCCCCACATCGTGGCCGTGGGCGGCACGACCCTCACGCTCAACGCGGCCAACCAGCGGGTCGCGGAGGTGGGCTGGAGCGACACGAATAACAATGGCGCCTCCGGCGGTGGCGTCAGCATCGTGTTTGCCGAGCCGGTGTGGCAGAAAAGTGCCGGCGTGCCCGCAAACCCTCAGGGTCACACGGGTCGGGGTCTTCCGGATGTCGCGCTGGTGGCCGACCCCGACACGGGCGTCAACGTCATCTTTCAAGGCCAGTCGAGTGACATCGGCGGCACCTCGGCCGCCTGCCCGATGTGGGCGGGCCTCATCGCGCTGGCCAACCAGGCGCGGATTCGCGTCGGCAAGGGCCGGCTCGGGTTCACAAATCCCGCGCTCTACGCGCTCGGCGGCACCGCCGCGTTTTACGACATCGTGCAAGGGAACAACAGCATCGACGGTGTGGCGGGCTACAGCTGCGGCCCCGGCTGGGACGCCGTGACCGGGTGGGGGACGCCGGACGCGAAAGTGCTGGTCCAGGCGCTCCTCGGAGGGTAGGACAGCCGTGAGGCCCGGGTCCGGTCGGCCTGCGTCATGCTCAGGCGGGCGTGACGAGAGAAACCGGGGGCCGCGATCCGGCGCCTCGGCGCGGGCTAGACCGGGACCTGCGCGAACTCGCATTCGGAGGTGCTGCCGGGTTTCGTCTCGGGCAGGGTGAGCCAGGTCAGAAGGCCGCCCAGCAAGGCCACCGCGGAGAAGGTCAGGATGGTGAGGCCAAGGCCGCGTCCCGCACCCAGAAACCCGAACAGCAAGACGCCCGCCACCCCGCCGACGCGGCCCACCATCTCGGCCTCTCCTTCTCCCGTCGCGCGGACGGCGGTCGGGAAACGTTCGGCCGTGGTGATGACCGTGGTCTTGTCGGGACCCATCGCTCCAAACGCGAGCGCCGCCGTCAGCATGGCGCCGGCCGCCAGGACAGGCAGGCGCCCGCCGAGTGCCAGCACGAGGCCGAGAGGCAGGAGCGCAAGTCCGCGTCCCAGAAATCCAAAGAGCTGCAGCGGCCGCCGCCCCCACCGGTCAATGACCAGAACGGTGGCCGCGCCGGCCACCAGGCTCACCGACTTCACGACGATGGAGATGGCGCCGCTCTCACTCGCGCCCGTCACCCATAAGAGGCTCACGATAAGGGGCAGGAACAGGGTGAGGCCCTGGCCTGTCACCTGGTGCAGGAACCACAACACGGCCGACGACCCGGCCTCCTTGATGGCCCCCAAACGGAGGACCCGGCGGCCGATTCCCCGGAGCGAGGCCAGGCGCTCGCGCTTCCAGGGCCCCGACTCCGGCAGCGAACGGCGCGCCAGGAGGACAAGAGCTCCCAGCACGGCGCCGAGCGCCAGTACCCAGCGAAATCCATCCGGACCGGTCCGCACCAGGAGCGCACCGGTGCCGTAGGCGGCCACCTGCCCGAGGTCATTCACCAAAAGGACGAAAGCCATGGTGGCGCCGCGGCGCGCGGCTGGCACCGATTCGGCCAGATAGGGGAAGACCACGGCCACGTCGGCCCCGATCCCAATCCCCATGACGGCCCGCCACAGGAGAAGGTCCCCATACCCGTGTGCGAGCGCGGCCAGGATGGCCGCAATCACGAATGTCGCAAAGTCGAGCAGCAGCAGGAGCCGCCGGCCAAAGCGATCGGCAAACAGTCCGGCTATCAGACTTCCCACGACCGAGCCCGCGAGAGGAGCGGCCGTCAGATTGGCCGTCTCGGCACTGGTCAGGTGCCAGAGCTGGCGGAGGTGCACCAGCACCACGGAGATGGCGGTGACGTCATAACTGGCCGCGAGAAGTCCGAGCGCGGCTATCCAGGACGCGGCCGACATGGCAACAGGCCATCGACGCATGCCGCTCTCACCTCCTCCATCGGTCTCTTGGCGCCTCTATCCGCTTTCGACAGCGCGCGCAGGCTTCTCCTTCAAAAATGACGTCCATGACGACGATGACCCCGTCGCCGACGAGAGGGCCTCGACGCATGGGCCGCGCACGTCGCGTGACCAGGGGCTCGGGCATACTCGCTGGGACAGACGAGCGAGGACGGGTGACCCCGGCTCGCTGACTCCGGGAACCGGATCTGCACGCCGCGGACGAGACTCAGTTTGATATCCTGAGCCCACGGAGGTGATGACCAGTGCGCTGGAATTGGTTTGGCCGTGGGGCCGGAGCGGCTTGCGCCGTGGCCGGCTGCATGCCCATGCTGGCGGCCCTCATCGGAGGGGCGGCCGGATCGGCTGCGGCCAATGTGGGATCGACCATGATGATGGCGCCCGTGAGCCATCCAACGGAGGCGGGATGGCTTGTGCTTCTGGGCCGCCTGTCCTGGCCCCTCCTGCTCGTATCAATCGGCCTTATCGTCTGGAGCTTCTGGCGGACCGCCCGCCTTGCGCGCGCGCTGTCGTTTGTGAGTGTCGCCCTTCTGGTCGTAAACCGCCTCGACATGAGTATCTGGTGGTTCTTGCCGGCGATGGCAGTCCTGGCCGCCGCCTTTCTGACATCGGCCCTGGCCTCGCGCGGATCAGGGGTTGTTGAGCGGCTGAGCGCCCGGCCCGGCACCGAGTAAACAATCCGGACTTCGAAGTCTGCGCGGCAAAGCTGAGACGGATGGGGCTCTTCCGCTCTTGGCGTCTGGCACGCCGCCCGGTCTCGGTTGTGGCCGTCAGCGCACCGCGGTCATGACTGGGCCCTTGCCATGGCCCACTTCAGGAAGCTCAACACCGTGGTTGTGGTGTCGAGCCATACGGGCGGGTGTTCAAGCGCGAGGGCGTCGGCCCGGGCCAGGGTAAGCCCCGGTGCGGGCGCGGCATGATGCCCTGCGGTACCGAGGAGGGTGAGGGCTTGAAGGCCGTCCTGACCCTCGCGCGAGAGTTCAGCCGCCCAGGGATTCACCTCGGTGCGAAGGGCCCGGCTCTTCAGTCCGATGGCGAGCTCGATCTGCGCGCCGGCCATGGCCTCGAACATGACGGCCAGGGCATGGCCATAGGCGGCTGTGGGCGTCCTTTCGTAGGTCGTCATCAGAGCGGAAAGCGGCGAGAGTGAGCCGCCGAGAAAGCTTCCGGAAGCGTCCTCGGCCAGCGTCCGGAAGGCGGACGGGGCACCGACGCCCACGAGCGACACGCCTTTTGTGAAGGCGGCCACGGGGTTGTAGGCGGAAGGGGTGCGCAGGTAGCTGGCGAGGGTATAGAGCGCCACCTCGGAGGCCGCCGCCTGCTGCATCGGGTTCGCGAGGATTCCGGCCACCGCCCCTGGCAACGTGGGACCGAGCCCTCGAAACGGTCCCAGAAAGAGGCGCGGCGCATGGACCGCATACGTGTAGTCATTCACCGGATAGTTGGCCCAGATGACGATTGGGTGGCCGACCGCGGCCGAAAAGGCGCGCGCATCGGCGCCGCTGATGCTGGGGGAAAGCACTTGGGGACCCGTCCAGATGACGTCGACCTCCGGAGCCAGGTCGGTCTTGAGGGCGGTCCAATAGGGGTTCGCGCCCAGTCCGTAGTAGTAGGTGGGTGTGAAAAGAAGCCGGAATCCTCGCCCGGCCATATGCGCCACCAGCCAGTTGGCAAGCACGCTCTGAGCCTGACCGACCCCTTCGGGATAGGCGGCCCGATCGGCGGCGCTGTACAGCACCGGGGGCACATCGTCAAAACTCAGCATGAAGTGACGCACCCCGAGGCCTGCGACCTGCTGCACCTTGTGCAGGAGAGCTTGCCGATCTCGTGCCTGGCTGTACACGATGTTAAGCCCGGGCGATACGCTGTAGATGAAGGTGATGTGGTCCTGACGCGCGGTCAGGACGATGGCGCGCAGGCGCTTAAGAGCGCTCGCCGGGTACGGCTGATTCCATTTCGCACGCGCGTAGGGATCGCCCTTTGGCGCGTATACAAAAGTGGTGAACCCCTGTTTGGCCATGAAGGCGAGGAGTGAACGGGTGTCGGCCGCCGACCACGGGGGTCCGTAATAACCTTCTACGACACCCGACAGGAAACCGGGCCGGACGAGCGCCGGGGCGGCCGATCGGGAGGGGGACCGCACCGCCGACGGCGGTGGAGGCCGCGATGCCGGGCCGATCCCCGACACACCGTGAGCCAGTGCCGCCAGGGCAATAGCCACCAACAGGCCGAGCACCCATAAAAGTCCGTTGCGGGTCGATCTTCGGGCGGTGCGGCGGCGCCGTCTACCCGAGGATTGCCTGCGTTCGGGCGATGAGCCATCGTTGAGCGTCCGGCCCGATTGCCCCCGCCTCGGGGGCAATCCGCCCTCCCGCGGCCCGCGGGTGCCCTCCACCGGCGAAGCCCTCCTCCATGAGCCGGGCCGCATCCACCTCGGTTGTGGTACGGCATGAGATGCGTCCGTCCGGCTTGATCAGCAACACCGCATGGCGACCGCCCAGCAAGAGAGCATGCGCCACCTCATTCATGGCCCCCTCGCCGTCCACCACCACCACGGCGCAGGGGTGCCCGCCGGCGGTGAAATCGACGGCGTGCTCGATCTGCCGTGCGACAAACAGCGCTTCCTCCCGCTCCAGCGCGGCCAGTCGTTCTCGGTCCTCTGCTGTGAGCGGCTCGAAGCCGTGAGCGAACTTCTCCCGGTACCAGGTAAAGCCGCGATCGTGAAAGAGACGGTTTAGCTGCTCGCCGTCCCGATGGTCCGGCCGCCAGAGGTCGTAGTCGTCTACGGCCTGCAAGAGCGGATCCCAGCGCGAACTGGCTTCGAGGCGGCCCGTCTCGACAAGAAACTGATAGAGGGCGGTGGAGCCGCAGCGCGAGAGGTCGAGATGCACCCGCAGTTGTCCCTGCAGGGGCAGAGACGACTGATGATGATCGACGATGGCGACGATCCGGGCCTCTTCTCTTTGGTATCTGGAGAGCGGGAGGGCCACGTCGGCGAGTATGACCGGGCGGTCAGCGTCCATGCCGTCCAGATAGGCCTCGACGCGATCCGGATAGACGAAGGCGGGCTCGAGCCCGGCCGCGAGGCCCAACACGGCGCAGGTCGCTCCATCCAGACAATGCTCATGAGTGATGAGAAGTGGCGCTGTGGACGACGTCACGAGTGGGCGCCTTCGGGAATGGCATGCGGCACGGAGTCGGGCAGCGGTGGAGCCAGACGCTCTACCCGATCAATGACGGGATCCGACCCATATCGCTGCACGAGCCGCAGCAACCGGAAATAGTCACGCGAACTCTTGCGGATGCCGTAGAGAAACGCGGCGTTCAGGCTCGCATTCATGACCGCACCCGCGAGAGGAAGCCACACCGTGAGCTCCTTGTCGGTCAGCATGGCCGTCATCCGGCGTGTCCACATGTCGGTCAACGCGCGCTGGGCCACGCGCGGATGGGAGAGAACCGCCTTCATGCCAAGGTAGCGGGTCCGATCCCAATCCGTTGGCGGCACCATGGACGCCAACAGGTGGGGCTTCATGTCCGGATCCGACGGTGAAAAGCCGTAGCAGGTAGCCTGCAGCACGGCCTCGCGAGCTCCCATGAACAGCGTGGCGGTCGCGTCGGCCGCTGCCATGGCCAGCCACGGCAGCACCGCGATATCCGTGAGCCCCTGGACCAGTCCGACGGTTCCGCCCTCGACCGCCCCGTACACCCACCAGCGGGGAAGGGCACGCGACAGTTCATCCTGGACCGGCATGGGAAGCTCGCCCATCTGCTCCCAACCGTGCACCGACACTCCGTGCCGCCAGCAATAGTCCCGGGTGCGGTCAAAGCCGGTCTCGCGGGCTGCCACGTCGGTGATGCGTTCCTGCGCATCCTCGACCACACCCCGTATACGGTCGGTCAGACGCTCGAGCGCCGGGACGCGACCAGCCAGCCGGTCAAGCAGGCGTGCCGGCCGTGACATGCGGTCCAGCATGCGCTGGGGCATATCATGCTCGGCACGATGCCGCGCCACCTCCACCAGCACATCCGTCTCATAGGGCGTAAACATGTCGCCCGCGTCGTTTGCCGGCATGCCGTCCTCCCGTTCTGTGGCTGTCGTCTACATGATGCCCATCGCACCGGAGCCGCGCAACTTTGTAATCGTCGTGCGCGGGCGAGTCCCCTGTCAATGCCGGAACGCCGCCCGGACAGATGCCGGGCGGCGTTTTGATTCGCACAGTTAACAGGCGAAGAGAGCTCGGCAATGCGGTCAGACCGGTCAGTCGCCGGTCGACGCGTCCAGCTCGACCAGCTGGCGTTCCTCCAGGTATTCCTGTGCGTCCAGCGCCGCCACGCACCCACTCCCGGCCGCCGTCACCGCCTGCTGGTAAAGACGGTCCGAGACGTCGCCTGCAACGAACACTCCCGGGATCCGAGTCTCTGAGGTGCCTGGGCGTGAGACCAGATAGCCCTCGGCATCGGTCTCCAGCTGCCCGTGCAGCCACTCGGTGTTCGGGATATGGCCGATAGCGAGGAACAGGCCGTCCACTGGCATGTCCCGCTCCGCGCCTGTCTTGGTGTCCCGAAGCCGGATGCCCGACACCTGGCCGTCGCGGGAGGCGATGTCAGATACGACCGCGTTCCAGACGAAGTGGATGTTGGGCTTCTGCTGAGCCCGCTCGACCATGATGGGGCTCGCGCGGAGCGTGTCGCGACGGTGAATGACGTGCACCTCCCGCGCGAAGCGGGTGAGAAACGTCGCCTCCTCCATGGCCGAATCGCCGCCTCCGACGACCGCCACCACCTGATCGCGAAAGAAGGCGCCGTCACAGGTGGCACAGGTCGAAAGGCCATGACCGATAAGATTGGCCTCGCTGGCGAGACCCAGCATGCGGGCACGCGCCCCCGAGGCCACTATGAGGGTCTCGGTCCGGATTTCGGACCCGTCGCCCAGCGTGAGCTTAAACGGGTGAGCCGACAGATCGGAGGCGGTGACGTCCGCCATCCGAAAGCGGGCCCCGAAGCGCTCGGCCTGTGTGTGGAGCTTGTCCATCAGCTCGTATCCGTTGATGCCCTCAGGGAATCCGGGGTAATTTTCCACCTCGGAGGTGAGAGTAAGCTGCCCGCCGGGCTCGGCACCCTCCAGGACCAGGGGCTTTAACAGTGCGCGTGCGGTGTAGATGGCGGCCGTGAGACCGGCCATACCCGAGCCGACGATGACGACATTTTCCACGGCCCGCGCCGAACGCTCCCGTTCACCCGAGTGGGCGAGGGAAAGCTTCATGCTGTCGGCCATCGTGGAATCCCTCCTTGCTCTAACTTTCTTGTAAGGTGTCCCTTGACCCACTGATGCCCGTAATCCGACGCGGATACCGGAGACCGGACATGTCCGACGTACAAAAACCGCTTGGCCGGCAAAACCGGCGCCAAACTCTCCGCCATCATAGCACCTCGCAACCGGGTCACGAGATCCCCCAAGCATACGCAGACCGGAGGACGTCTCCGGTCTGCGAAGAAGGCTAGGACTTGGCTTCGGTCGCGGGCTCAACGGGCCAGGGGGCCTTCAGCCAGTCCGTGTAGAGGGCGCGCTCGGCCGGCGTCGCCGCGTCATCCCGCCGGATCCGGTAGGTGTCGGGCGGTGCCGTACCCACGGTGACAGACGCCGTCTCAAGCCGTCCCCGCCGGAACAGCTGCACCGTGACGGGCGCCCCCGGCGCGTAGTCCGCCCGGACCCGCGCCGTCAGATCCTCCGGGGTCGTGATGCGAAGCCCGTCCAGGGCCACCACCTCGTCGCCGGGATACAGCGCGCCCGCCGCCGGCCCCGGGTCGTCCACG
>JAJZYZ010000116.1 GCA_021797815.1 Bacillota bacterium | reverse complement strand
CGGGGTGCTCCACTATGTCCTTCTCGTCGAAGGGCACCCCGTTGTCCTGGAGAAACGTCATGGCGGCCCGGCATCCGGATCAGCCGGGGGCGTGGTATACCGTCACGCTGTGCGGCAAGCGACTCCTCCCCTTCCCCTATAGGCTCCCCGTGGAAACGAGTGCCCGGTCGGGCGCTTTCGCACCGCGCCGGCTCGACCATCGCTCGCCGGCACCCTTTCGAGGACGGGTGCCCTCCCGCCGGGTCTTCCATCCAAATCGGCGCGCGGCGGGTGACCTCGCGAGACCTCTGCCGGCGCCCGCCGAAGACGCGGGAACCAATGAGCAGCGATAGGAGAGCGGCCATGGGACCTTCCGCCGGGAAGCGACTTTCAGGATCCGAGCCGCGCCTCTAAAAGCCGCCCGGCGCAAAACCCTAGCGCGGCGCCCGCGGGGGCGCGGCTGGCAATCCCTCCAGATCGTCGTCCGCGACCGTGAAGCCGCCGAGCGGGATGCGGCCCCGGCGGGCTGCCTCACGCTCCACCAGGGCTTCGGCGATAGGGCGGAGCTCGACGGGCCGGAAATGGTTGTATCCAAGCTTGCGGAGAGCGCCTTTCCCGATCCGGATCGGGCAGTGCAGGAGATCTACCGTGGTGTTGATAAGAACAATGTCGGCGTCGCTCCTATCCACACTCACGACCAGAGTCTTCATCTGGCTGGCTCCCTTCCCGCGGCATCACGGGCCACCGCGCGCATGATGACCTGCAGGTCGTGCTGGCCCTGGCGGCGCAGCCGCTCCACCTCCACCAGCTCCGCGACGGCGGCCGTGCAGGCTTCGAGATTGTCATTCTTCACCACATAGTCGTACTCATCGGCGTGAGAAAGCTGCTCGACCGCGTTTCGAAGCCGGGCATCCAGATTCTCCACCTCCGAGCGACGGACGATACGCCGCTTCAGCTCCTCCAGATCCGGGGGCAGAAGGAAGATGGAGACGACCCGGCCGTGCCGCGCGCGGTACTTTTGATAGCCCTTGTAGTCAAGTTCGATGAGGCCGTCGAAATCGGCCTCGAAGAGGTCGCGGGGCGACCCGTAGTAGTGGTCTTGATACACCTGCTCGTACTCGAAAATCTCCCCGGTCTGGACCTTCTGGAGGAACACGTCTTCTCCGATGAACCGGTAGTCAAAGCCGTCTTCCTCCCCCGCTCGCGGCGCCCGGGTGGTGAAGGTGACGACTTTTTTCAAATGCGGCGCCGATTCTAGCAGGCGCCGCATGACCGAACCTTTCCCGGCGCCGGAGGGACCCGTAACCACGAACAAGATCGGCTCCAACGGCGAGAACCTCCTCAAAGCCTTGCCGTTTATCGTAGCCGGTTTAGGAAGGGCCGCCAAGCCGCCTTTTACGAGCGGGCCGAGAAGATAAGCGCGATCGCCATCGCTTGGGTGATCCATCCGGTGCCGGGTCTGTTAATCTTTAACCAGGATAATGAATTCGTGGCCGCGCATCTCTCCGGAGTCCGGCCGCGAGGTCGGAGGACTCGATGCTGATTGGACGCGTGGCCGCGCCTGCCGGTGAAGGGTCGTTCTCCAGCGATCCGGCCACCGCCCGCCACCAGCGCGTCGTCCTCATCAACACCACGATTGGCGCGCTCATGGCCTCGCTGGACGCGTCCATCATGACGGTCAGCCTGCCGACCATCGCCCGTGATCTCCATACCGGTGTCGGCCTGATGCTATGGATCATGATGGGCTATACCGTGATGATCACGGCGCTCCTCCTCCCTTTCGGGCGTCTCGCCGACATTCATGGACGGGTCAGGCTGTACGGCATCGGCTTTGTGGTGTTCACGCTGTCCTCGGCGCTTTGCGGCTTCTCGCCCTCCGGCACGTTTCTCCTGGTTGGCCGCCTCATCCAGGGCATCGGCGCCGCCCTCCTGTGGTCCAATTCCACCGCCATCCTGACCGACGCCTTTCCGCGCCAGGGACGGGGCTTTGCGCTCGGCATCAACCAGGTGGCCGCGCTGTCGGGCAGCGTGGGCGGCCTTCTTCTGGGGGGCATCATCACGGCCACGCTGGGGTGGCGCTGGATTTTCTTCGTGAACCTGCCCATCGGCGTCTTCGGGGCCCTGTGGACGTTTATCGCGCTGCGCGAGATTGCCACCATGGACCGTGGGGAGCGCTTTGACTGGAGCGGGATGACGTTTTTCGTCGTGGGCATCGTGCTGCTGCTTTTGGGCCTGACCGAGATTATCGAGGGGCACCACGCCCTCGTCCCCTGGCTCATGGGGGCAGGCGCCATAGGCCTACTGGTGTTCTTCTGGGTGGAGTCGCGGGCGCGAAGTCCCATGATTGACCTGAAGCTCTTCCGGAACCGCCTCTTCGCGTTCGGCAATGTATCGCTGTTTTTAAACGCGCTGGCCCGCGGCGCCCTCATGTTTCTCCTGACGTTTGCCTTTCAGGGGTTTGACGGCAATTCGCCGCTTGTGGCCGGCATCAAGATGCTCCCGCTCTCGATTGCCATCATCGTGGTGGGACCGATTGCCGGCCGCATGTCGGATCGCATCGGCTCGCGCGAGCTCTCGTCCGGCGGCCTTCTCATCACTGCCGTCTCGCTCGTGCTCCTGGCCGTGAGCGGACTCTCCGGCTACACCCTCCTGGCCGTAGGTCTGGTGCTGGCCGGCGTCGGAAATGGCCTCTTCAACTCGCCCAACACGAGCGCCGTGATGGGGGCGGTACCGCCCGACCGGCGCGGGGTCGCGGCCAGCACCCGGACCCTTCTCTTCAATACCGGACAGCTGTTTTCGATGGGGATGTCGTTTGCCATCCTGGCGGGCGTCATGGGTGCGAGGGAGCTTTCCGGATTTCTGGCCGGCGCCGACGTCACCGCGGCGGCCAGCGGCCACGCCGCCTTCGCCCATGGCCTCACCGAGGCGTTCATGGTCTCGGCGGTCCTCTCGGTCGTGGCCGCCGGCCTCTCGGCGCTTCGCGGCAGCCAGGAGAGCGCGCCCACCAGCATCGCGGCCCGCTGAGCTCATCGAGCTCGCATCGGCCGGCCGGGCTTCCCCTATCGGGCGCCTATTGCCGTTCGCGGCTTCGGGGGGCAGCTGGGGAACCGGGCAGCGTCTCCCGCATGAGGTGGGCGCGTGACCGCCTCTCGAGTCCCCGCCACACCACGACGGCTCCGGGAGACGCTTTCAGCGGGCGTTAAGGGTGCGGAAGCGGTCGGGAGACGACTGGCCGGAGGCGTTTTCCGGGCGGCCCGCGCATGCCCGCAAGGCCGCGCGCCGACACGCTCCGGGCGCTCTTCCGGCCGCCCCGGTGTATGGTTGCCGGGACGGCCGGGTTCAGAAGCCGTGTTGGCGGGTCGCACGGTCTTGGCATCGTGCGCCGTCCGGCGGTGACAGCAAACGGTTGAGACATGATAATGTAGCGAATGGTCAAAGGTCAGGCGTAGGGAGTGGAGTCGTGCGCATCGCGATCGTCACCGAGACCTGGTGGCCCTCCATCGACGGCGTCGTGACCCGCCTGTCGGCCACCATGCGGCAATTGAAGCGTTTGCGGCACGATCTGATGGTGATTGCCCCTGAAGGCGGCCCGCCCGACTTCGAGGGCATACCTGTCGTCGGCGTGCCCACCGTGCGGCTGCAGATGATTTACGGGGGAAAGCCCTGGGGGATCCCGCTGCCGCGGGTGGTTCACTATCTGGACCGGTTCAAGCCGGACGTGGTCCATGCGGTGAACCCCTTTGTACTGGGCTGGGCGGCGGTCATCGGCTCCCAGCATCGGCGCTACCCGCTGGTCGCCTCGTATCACACCAACATCGCGGAGTACGCGGAATTTTATCATCTAGGCATTACCAAGCCCGCCATCTGGGTGGCGCTCCGGATGCTGCACAACCGCGCGCAGGTGAACCTGGCCACCTCGCTGCGGGTGAAGCGCGAACTGGACGAGAATGGCATCCACGCCGTGGAGGTCTGGCGGCGCGGCGTCGATCTTGATCGTTTCAACCCGAGTCAGCGTGACCGCGCCATGCGGGAACAGCTCACCGAGGGCCACCCGGAACGGGTGATTGCGCTGACGGTCGGCCGGGTGGCGCTGGAAAAGAGCCTCGACCGTCTGCTGCCCATCGCCCGGCGCTCGGACGTGCATCTGGCCATTGTCGGCGACGGGCCCGCCCGGGACCATTACCAGCATGAGTTTGCCGGCACGCCGACCACGTTTGCGGGCCCCCTTCTGGGCGACGACCTGTCGCGCGCGTACGCCTCGGCCGACTTCTTCGTGTTTCCCTCCACCCACGACACCCTCGGCCTCGTGCTGCTGGAAGCCATGGCCTCCGGCCTTCCCATCGTGGCCGCGGAGGCGCCGCCCACCCACGAGCTGGTGGACGAGAGCGGGGCGGGGGTGCTGTTCCTGCCCCACGAATCAGGAAGTTTGAGCCATGCCGTGGACGACCTCCTCAGCCGGGATGCGAAAGACATGGCCTGGCGCGCCCGCCACGAAGCGGAACGCTGGGGCTGGCAGGAATCGACCGAGCAGCTCCTCGGATTTTACGAAGCAGCGCGTCGGAAAGTCCGACCTCGCTAAT
>JAJZYZ010000007.1 GCA_021797815.1 Bacillota bacterium | reverse complement strand
CACCCCGGTGTGAATATCCGGGGGTGCGCGACCTCGCCGAGTCCTGGACGTGGAAACCCGAGAGAGTGTGCTCGGTGCCCGGGCCGCGACAAGATATCGGCTTACTTAACGACCAGAGGTACCGCCTGCCACGTTCGCCCCCCGGTTTTGGTCCGCCAACGTGGTGGGCGGCCCACCGCAACTCTGGAAGTAGGGCCTAGCCATAGCTTCGAGGCCAGGAGGGGGAGGCAAGCTCCCGCGGACCAGGGGTCGCCGGACCGTATGGGGAATCGCCACTGTCCCCTTAATGTACGAGTAGTGAGTCGCGGAGCGTCGGAGTGGAGTACTGGTCGATGGCGAACGGACAACGTCTGAAAGCTCTTTGCGAAGGCGGCCAGGCCGTGCGCATCCCACATCACCGTGCCTGCACAGATTATGTGCCGCCCCCCATACTTTGGCTCGAGGTACAGGACCGCATCGGCATCATCTTTCGTAGATGTATCGGATATGATACGCTACAAGAACGAATCGATGAGAAGAGTGGGTCAATGTCGGAGCACCCGGATATAGCCCCGGGACTGGGCCGCCCCGCGTTGATACGCGTGCTTGAGTCGGCGGCACGGCTTCAGGCGGTTGTCCCTGATGCCGTCCTGGTTGGCGAGTCGGCTGCGGCGCTGTGGGCCAGTCACCGCACGTCGTTCGACCATGACCACGTGCTGACAGACCTCAACACGCGCTTTGACACGATCCTGGAGGCGATAGAGGCAACCGAGGGATGGGTAACCAACAGGGTCGCGCCGGGGAAGATCATCCTCGGCGAACTCGGGGACATTGAGTCGGGTGTCCGGCAGCTTATGCGAAGCAGGCCACTTGAGGTCACCGAGGTGGAATTGCCGTCCCGGCAGGTGCTGCCCGTGCCGACGCGGGACGAGACCCTGCGGATTAAGGGGTATCTGATCGTCCGTCGCAATCAGGTCCGAGACTATCTCGATGTCGCCGCCCTGTCCGACCGCTACGCCATCCCGCATGCCGCCCAGGTCCTCGCCCGCATCGATCTGTACTACACGGATCAGCGCGGCCCTGACGCGGAGGGCGTCGCGACCCAGCTCGCCCGCCAGCTCGCCGATCCTCGGCCAGCGGACCCGCGAACGATCCGGCAGCTCGGCAGCTACAAGGAGCTGGATGCGCGCTGGACGACCTGGGAGAACGTCACCGATGTGTGCCGCTCCCTCGCGGTGGAGATGACACGATGAGCGCGCTGCGATTCCGGAACATCACCACCTCTGTTGATGCCCTCGTCGAGACCTGGCCGTTCGAGGGCATCCTGGCAGCGGTCGAACGCGGCACCCTGCCCGACTGGCGACGGCTCGCCGCGGCGATCCGCGCCGACCCCTGGGGACCCGTCGCCCAGCAGGTCCTCGAGGCGATCGCGTTATGCCGGCCCTACGGCACCAGCGAGCTCCTAACGTCTGTCATCGACCGGGCTCGCCAGGAGTCCGCCGACGCCGAGCGCGAGCAGGTCGCGGGCGAGATCCGCGACCTCGTGACACGATCCGGTCTGTCCCGGCAGGCCTTCGCGCTGCGGGTTGGCACTTCCCGGCCGCGCCTGTCCACCTACATGTCGGGCAAGGTGTCGCCGTCCGCGGCCCTCATGCTCCGAATGCGGCGCGTTGCGGCCCAGGCACAGGCCAAGCTTGAGCGATCGCCAGATCGGTGACTCCCCACGCTGTGCCGGGCAACCAGCGGGGTGCTGGACCGGATGTGTGCGCAGCACGCGGCGGGTCATCGGCCGGCCCCCAGCGCTAGGGGAACGTACATCCGATCGATTCTGTTCAGATGCTCTGAGTGGTATTGGTCGTTTTGTGTCGCAACGACGGTAAAGACGGCACGGCCACTTGGATCCTGTACCGCAAGCCACCCGGCCGTTTGGCGGAGCCGCTCCCAGCCGCCGATGGGCGCCTGTCCCGACCGCGGCCCCGTTCAGCGCTCCAGTGACCTAGGTCCAAGCCTAATCTTCCGTCCGACGAACACGGCGGGCGATACCACGGCGTATGCCCCCACATTCACCTATCCGAACCGCGGGTCCCGTCGGACCGTTCACTGGAGTTAAGTTCGAACCCACCACTGAACGGGATAGCCTAGTGACCGTCGCCGCAGCCGATGACTACGGGAAGCCGCGACCCGCACTCGTCGTTCCGTCGGACTTCTTCCGTGAGCATCCCAGCGTCAACCTGTGTTTAATCCCCTCGGATTTACGCGATACACCTTTGTTTCAGCTGACCATTCACCCGAGTCCGGACAACGGTCTGCACACGCCCTCACAAGTCATGGCGGACAAGATTATGACCTTAGCACGCGAAAAGGTACGGGACGTAAGCGGTCGAGTGGAGAACAAAAGCATGGTCGAGGTGAATCGCGCGTTGGCCCCGTGGGTCGAGCCTGCCTGAACTCCCCGGCCCCAATTATTTCTATCCTTGGTGCTTCCTCCGGGTGACGCTGCGGGGAGGCCCCAGGACTTCACCCAAGGGAGAACGGCGGCCACGCCCACTTGTTCCTTCGTCATCACTTCCATGAACCAGACGTGGCCCGGGGACCAGCTCCAGCTGGTAGATTGGCGGCGCGCTCGACCCGCCGTTACCCCGAGACGGTTGTCGACCGGTCGCGCCGGGCACTCACGAGATCTTCCATATTGGCGAAGTTCGCCAAAAAGCCTGTGTACATCATCCGTGTCGTTACATCCTTGGGGACCATGTCGCGGCTGGCCTGGTCACGGAACTCCAACCTACACGACAGCGTCGTCACACCGTCCGTCTCGTGCAGGTCGAACGACTCGACGGCGGCCGCGTCAGGCCACGCATCATAGAGCCAGGTGGCGGCGACGCGGGTCGGCCGCGACGACATCACGATCCGTCATGGCGACGCAGGTGCGAGATCGGTGGCGAGTCGGGTCAGATCCCCTGCTTCGCCCCAGACTTGAACCCCGCCGGGACCGTCATCTGGGCCTATCCCAAACCTTTCAGTAAGGACGCATTTCGGTCTTTCGAGGGGTCCGTCGAGGGCGGGACGTGGGATGATGGCCTGAGCGGGGCAGTCCCGTGCGGCCGGTGGGGTGGGGTTTCGCGGGGGCCGGGCCGGCCGAACGGGAGCGGGAAAATCGTCCGGGCCGGGGACCCTGGACCGGAGAACCGTTGCAGAGAGCAGGCGGCGCTCCTTACGCGACCGTCCGATCTAGCCTCGGAGACTTCAAGGCCCTCAGCGTGCTCAACAGGGTGGCCGTCGAGGCGACGGACCCAAACAGGTCCGGCTGGTGGCGCAAGATCGCGAGGTCCCTCAGGGTGGTCGGCCCGTCGGCGATGGCGACCGCCAGTTGCGCCAGCACCGCGCCGCCGCTGTTTCAGAGGCGCCCAGGCATTGGTCAACACGGCGAGCAGCCCCACGCGATCGGCGACCGTCCCCAACACATGGGCGCCGACGGGCATCATGACGCGATCGTCGCCGGTCTGGATGCGGCGGCGGGGAAACAGTGTGGTACGATGCCTCGACGAAGTGCCCTCCTGCGCGGTGTTCTGGGAGTCTTTCCAACCCCATGATCCCGCACCCGGCGGGCCTTTTGCCTGTCTGCACGGGGCTTTCCCCGCTACGCTACTGCAAGAGACGGGTTAAGAGCGCTGGGCGACTGCTGGCGCCTGGTACACACGACACGTCCGTTGCCGAGTCGACGCGGACACTTTTTGCACACCGCCACGGAGGTCGCCCACGGGACATGTGGACTACGGGTTGTGCATGAAGGCACTCACGCCGCTCTCGGTCGAGTACCACACTCTGTCTGCGAAGAATTTCATCCGGGTGCTCGGAGCCGGCCATCCCGAGTGACGGCCGGGGCTGTCATGCGCTCGGCGGCTGTGGACGCTTTCTCAGACGGTGGGGCGCTCCAGGCGAGGCGCATTTGGCTACTCGACGAATGACAGCACAAGCCAGCCCGCTCCCACGACGCAGAATACCACCAGGCCCGGCGCCAGTCGGACAGGATTGGGCGCGTGGAGTACGCCAGACACCGCACCGGCCAGGCCGATGGACAGCCAGGCGGTGCATCCGGCCGTGAAGGTGGCGGCGCCCAAAAGCATCCAGGCTCGGCGAACCCACCACCCTTTGGATTTCGTGCCGAGAGACCAAACGGCTCCGACCATCGCCACACTTCCCGCGCACCACAGCCATGCCCACGGGTTCACGCGATAAAGATTCCAGGCGGCGGGACCGGGACCGAGCCCGACCCGGACCCAGGGAAGGAAGCTTGCGCCGACCGCCAGCAAGGGGAAGGCGACCCGCAGCCAGACCCGGGCCGGGGCCGGTACTCCCCAATTGAGGGCCACTCCGCATCGGGGACAAAAATCCCCCTCCAAAACTGTCAGGGATTGATGGCAGTGTGGACATACCATGACGACTCCTTCCGCGTTTGTGAGGGAGGCTTCCGCGGCGGTCGAACGCTTTCAGCTGGCGCGGGCTCTCCATCACCCGTGGCACGCTGACTGTTAAGGTGTCACCACGGCGCATCCACCGTGATACTCCGCGGCGCCTGTCGCGGCAGCGATTCCCGTGTGGGCCCGGAGCCACTCGCTCCTCTTTTGGTCCAACGCGCTCACCGGCTCCCGTGTTACATCCCCAGATCTCCGAAGACCCGCCACCCGGTTCGCACTGGGCTCCGCGTCTAGCGCTGCCGTATGGCGATGCGCCAGGCCCCTCGGGTTCTGTCGGGTGCCATGGGTCATCTCAGCCGAAAGTGCCGGGCCGCTCCGGATGCGTTATGGATAGGCGTAGCGGCGGGGTTGGCGGCTCCGAACCCTTCCCGCCTCTCGCGACACGGCCGCGGCCACCACGCACACACCTTCCTTCTCTAATTCTCCAATTGCTCGGGGGGGACGGCGGCCCTCCGACACCGGACGGGGGCACGGTAAGGCGACATGACGTTTCGGTCTGCCGGTCGCGGGATTGGAAAGGGCGGTCCGGCGCCCGTTGTCGGCGTGGCCTGGACGCGTTAGGATGACGGCACACACCTTGCCGCGTCGATCTTTGGCAGCGGCGTCTCTGGTGGGCGAGCAGGAGCATCAGCCTGACATTTCAAGGTCGAGGTGTTCGGTCGTCGGTTGCCTTTCAAGCATGGTCGCGCGCCTGGCCAAACGTTGACGCGCTGACAGAACCCGAGCCGTGGGCGCATGTCTGTTCCGATGTTTCAGATCGGCACATCTCCTCCCATCTCTTCTCGGGGGACTTGCGGCAGAGTCGAGGTGCTGCCGCTCACACGCAGCCGGTTCGGCTGCCGGGAATGGCTCGCCCGAAGACCAACGGGGGCCTCTTGGCCTTGTCCAACCGACGCCTGCACGGAGATGTTTGATGCGCCTGAGGGCGCTCGCGCAGCGCCTGTCCTCTGCAGCGTGATGTCGCAAGAGCTGTCTGCGCTGGACGGGCCCCGTCCCGGCTCGGCCCGGGACTCCCCCCGCCCACGGCCGCAGCGGTAATGACGGGCATGCCCCGCATTTGCCGGGCGTCTTTGATTCGGCGGCGGCGGATGCGCCCTGTCCGCGCGGCCGTCCGTTACCCTAAAAGTTCGTGGCTCATCACTTGGGCCAATCGTCTGTGGGCGGCGGGAGCGGATGCTGTCCCCGCAGATGGACTGGACGTGTGCGGTATCGTCGGGGAGAGGGAAGGGATTCGAAGGGAGGTGCCGGTGGAGGAGCCTTCAGTCCGGCGCATTGCGATCGCCGTCCGGCGCCTGTCTGGCCGTGGCGGGATGGAAACGGTCATCCGTACGGTCATCCATACGGCTCGTTTTGCACGGGTGCCCACCGCCATGGAAGTGTGGTGCTTCGGCCCGCCTGAGCAGGACGAATGGTTGAGAGATGTGCCGCACCGGGTCGTCCGCATTGATCGCGGCCCCCATCGACGGTTTCAGCTGGCGACCAAGCTTCCCTGCTACCAGGGCGCCATGCGCCGTCTCGTCCGCGACTACCAGCCAGACGTTGTCGTGGCCACCGATCCTATTTTTGTGCGCGCCGCCCGGACGTGGCGGAACTCTTCTTCCGGCCAGCCGCGCGTGTATTCATGGGTGCATTTCCCGCTCGACCGGCTGGCCAATGTGAGATGGCTCGGCAGGGCCGACGGCCATCTGGCGGTGAGTCGTGATCTGGCCCGACAGCTAGCGGCCGTCGACCCCGCGCATGTTCCGACGGTCGTGGGAAATCCGTTGCCCAACACCGTGTATCCGCTCCTGCCGCAGCCGGTCGGGGTCCCCCGTCTCGTCTACATCGGGCGTATTGCCAACCGTCAAAAACGGATTGACCTTTTGTTCTCGGCACTGTCACGGCTGCGTCCCCATGCCTGGACCCTCGACATTGTCGGGGACGGGCCTGACCGGCCTATGCTCCAGCGGCTGGCCGCGCACCTGAGGATAGGGCATCGGCTGACTTGGCACGGGTGGCAGCCACGACCCTGGAGCGTTCTCGAGTACGGCTCTCTCCTGGTCCTGACATCGGCGTTTGAGGGATTCGCCATGGTGTTGGCGGAAGGCCTGGCGCGCGGACTGCCGGTGCTGGCGACCGATTGTATTGCGGGGCCCCGTGACATCGTGCAGCCCGGCGCCAACGGCTGGCTCGTCCGACCGGGCCGCGTTGACCCGCTGGTGGACGTACTGAAGACGTTCTGGTCGTCAGGGGACAGCACGCTCAGCATGTCGGCCGCGGACCGCCAGGCCGACATCCTCGCACGATTCGGTGCGCCGGCCGTGTGGGGCCGGATCGACGACGCACTCATGATCTGAGGGACGCAGTGTCCGACGAGAGTACAGGGACCTTGCACTCAGGTCGCCCCGCACGGTCGACGCCGACTCCATGTATGGCCGGGAATCGCTGACACGATTGTTGCGAGGCCGGAGTGCCGGGTTCGCGCACGAAGAGTATCTGAGGGTATCGGAACGTGGAGAGGTGGGTGAGTCGCTTGCAGGGCATCGCATGGGTCCGCCGCCGATGGCGGGCTCTCGTCCTCGGGGCCGTGGTCCTCCTGGTTGGGGGTCCCGTCATAATCGCAGGCGCCAGCGCGGTCGTGCTGGACGTGGAGTTTCACGCCGTCACACACGATGTCGGGCAAAGAAATGTCCTGGCTTTGACCGGAAGCGTTGACGGAGCTCTGTGGGCTCTTCGCGGACTCGATGTGGGCGTGCATGGACTCGTCTGGCTCAACTGGCTGCCGCCCACAGCCCCCACCTACCAGGCTGTGACGGATCTATTGGCGGCGGGCGTGAAGACCGCGGCGGTCGGACACGCCGTCCTGGACGCGGCCGGATCGCAGTCCGCAACCGCGACACACGGGATGCTGGCGGGACTTCCCCGGATGGTCGCCACCCTGAACAATCAGCGTTCGCAGCTCTTGAGCGTGCAGCAGGATTTACAGCGGATGCCGACCCGAGGGGTGTGGAGCCCGATCGTGCACTCCATCGGGCCCTGGATGCCTCGTGCCGTGACGGCGCTGAAATGGGTGCGGACCGCTCTGCCCCGCCTGAATCAGGCCGTCCCCCAATTGATGGGGGCGTTGGGATTTCCCAGCACGCAGAGATACCTGCTCATATTTCAGAACAGCGGCGAGATGCGTGCTACCGGCGGATTCATGACGGCTTACAGCGTCCTTCAGGTCCACCGTGGAGTGCTCGGGCCCATCCACGTGCACAACATTTATTCTCTCCAGCAGGCTATTAAGTACCGGCCCCCGGCCCCCGGCCCGATTGCGTATGAGTTCGGCCTCCAGCACTGGCATCTGCGTGACGCCAACACGTCGCCTAACGTTCCCACATCCGTGCAGACCATCTATCGGTTCTGGAACTCGATCCCCCATCATCCGGCGTTGAACGGCGTGATCTTTGTGAATGTCTGGGTCGTGGATGCGATCATCCGCGTACTGGGCAAGGTCGCGGTGCAGACACCCTACTACCATGTGGTGCTGACTCCTCAGAACGCGAATGTCGAGATGGAATATCTGGCCGAACGTGCCCACTACCCGCGGCCTGGCCTCCGCAAGCAGTTTTTGAGTGTGCTGGCTCACGACGTGCTGGCGCGGGTCGCCCACGGGCCGAGCGTGGTGAAGTGGGGAGCCCTGCAGGCGCTGGGCAGTGCCCTTCGGCGTGAATGGATCTTAATGTACTTCAATGCACCCGGCCGGGAGGCGTGGGTCAAGCGCCTCGGATGGGGCGGCACGGTCCAGAAGCACACCGGCCAGGCCGACTATCTGCAAGTCGTAGATGAGAACTTGGGCGGGCACAAGGACAACTTCTTCCTGCAGGAGCACGTGAGTGTCCAGATAAAGGCCCTGTCGCCGCACCACTACGTGCAGGTGACAACGGTCACACTCGACAACCCGGCGTTGTATGACGGGTGGCTCGTGTGGCCGTACAGCGGGCTCGTCCGGCTGTACGTGCCGAGCGGGGCGCAACTTCTCGACCTGGACGGCAGTGCCGGCTTCTCCCAAAACCATGTCAACGGGACGCTCAACAAGACGGTGCTGGGAGGATTCATGGTGTTGGGCGTCCGGCGCTCCCTGAAAGAGCCGCCCCCTCTCGGCACCCTCACGGTGGTCTATCAGCTTCCGTTTCAAACGCTTCCCCGCCACCTCATCTTCCAAGAACAGCCGGGGAGCCGCGGTGTCGCGTACACCGTGGTGGTGGGCGGGTACCGACGCCAGTTCGTGCTGCGCCAGAGCCTGACGCTCACATTGCCGAACGGTCTCCAGCCGGCTCCGTATCACGTGGGCTGAGGGATAGACAAAGCCGGGCCCTCCCCTTCCATCCGGCGCGGGCCCGCAAAGACGCCCGATGGGACGGAGGGTGCGGGCGCCGAAAACAGGGGACGAAGAAAGGGTGTCCGCGTCCGGAAGTCAGGATGCCGGTGGAGGCCGTGTGGTGCTCGAGATGTTGACACTGTCAGCTGGGCCAGGTTCCGAAGAGGTTCGGAAAGCCGCTCAAGATCTCCCTTGTGGGCTCGGGCGGCGTCAGTCGAGGTGGGTGGAGGCGTTGATGGTGCCGTACACCGCTGGCTCCAGAAAGAAGACGGGGCGGAGAAGGGTGTAGGGATCCTCGGCCGTGGCCGCGTCCGCGTTTACCGAAGCGGCCGCCACGCCGAGATAGAACACGCACTCATCCCCAAACCAATGAACCATCTCGAACCGGCACTCGACATGGTAGCGGCACTCGAGGATGCGGGGGGGCGCCACGCGCTCGGCCGCGAGCTCCGTAAAGCCGCGCGCGGCCACCTCCCCGTCGGCGGGCTCCCGGAAGACGGCCGCGGCCCAGACTTTGTCGATAAGATCGTCACCCGGAAAGTTCAGCACGCATTCGCCCTGGGCAAGAAGGTTCTGCGCCGTGTGATGAGACCGGCTGCAGCCGAGGATGATCCGCAGCGGGCGCACCGTAATGAAGTTCAACAAACTCTTGGGGGCGACATTGACATGTCCGGCCGCGTCGACGGTCGTCACCAAAGCGATGGGTCCGGCCAACGGGCTCGGATGCCAGTTGCGCGCCGTGACATCGATGCGCACCTTTTCCAAGGGACTGGCTCCTTTCGGGCATCGGAGGGGTCCGGACGCGACCGGACCTCCGTCGGGTCGGAGTTCTCTATGGGCGGCGGGAGGTCCTTCGAACTTGGAACATCGCCCGTCCGTTTTGATCCGGGCGGGATGGCGAAGGACGCACGGGCGGTCCCGGCTCTCAATGTCTTTTGGCTCGAGCCTGCGAGATGTCCACAAGGGGTGTTGCTGCTTTCAAAGCGCCGGGCAGCGGTTCCGAGCCGGATGGCGGTCAGTCGATGCCCAGGTGGTCGGCTTGGCCATCTATCAACAGAGGAACCGCTAAAAGACGGGCCGGCTGGCCAGATCGGTTGCCCACACCGGCAGACCGTCAGCTGCCTGGTTCGTCATTCGCGGGCGCCGTGGGCTCGACCCTCCAACGGAGCTTGATACCAGGCAAGCACCCGCAGGGCCCGGAGCGTATTCCAGCGGCTCGGACGCCCTTGCCCGTCGTCAATCGCCACCGGCATGCGCCCCGGGTATATGACGTCCATCCGCCAGCGTCCGTCTGCGTCACACTTCGACTGCACCAGTTTGATGGCCCCAGAGAGGCGGCTGTCGGGATAGGCGCCGACGCGCCAGAAGTAATCGAGGCCTCGGAGGACGTCATAATGCCACCATGTCGGAAAGGCGAAGTCTGTCCACGCGCCGCCCCCTTTTCGGTCCCGGTCGATTATCGCGCCCGTTGACAGCCGACGGAACAGGCGGCGCTCCAGCAGATATTCCTGCCCGCGCAGTCGGGCTTCACGCACGGCGGAGTCGGGACGCCCGTTTGCTTCATAGTGAAACAAAGCCTCCAGCACGCACATCGTGGTGTTGAACGACGACCGCACGGAGCCGTTTTCGGTCTCGCAGTTCCACCCGCCATCGGGCAGCTGCTCTCCAAGCAGGCGGTCGATGAGGGAGCTGACGTCCTGGCCAAAGTACGCGCCCACCGCGGCTATCTGGCCGTTGATGCAGGGCTCCCCCTCGCCCTTGAAGAACGGGTTGTCGCCACCGCCGGGGCCCCATCCCTCGAAGGTCACATGGCCACGGACGAGTGAAAGCGCGTGTCGCGCCTCGTCACTGGCCGGGTTTAGCCCGAGATCTCTCAGCAGCATGAGCACATGCATGGTGGAGTCCCAGCCCCGGTTCCATGCCGCTCCGCCCCAGCTGCCGTCGGACCCCTGCATGGCGAGGAGCCGTGCGCCGAGGCCCTCTGATGCAACCCGGGCGCGCTCGCGGTTGACCTCCGCCTCCGGCGCGTCCATCACGTCTTTCAGAACCTGCCAGCGCACCGAGGGATCCGCGTCAAGAAGCCAATCCAGCACACTCAATGCCGTTCCTCCTTCCCCGCTGGGCATCGCTCAGAGACGTCTCCGGCTGTTTTCGACCCACGCGGTCCGGCAGGCTCCAGAAAGGCACGCCCCGATTTCGATTCCGACTCCGGCATGGTCGGCTGACAGGCATCAGTCTAAGAGGTAAGCCTGACAGGTGATGTCATTTCTGGAATGTCACTCCTCGGGCCAGAAGACGCGCGCTCGGTCGACTCGTTCATGCAGGGGCCCGCCCGGCCGCTGCCGTCCCTCGCCAAGATGGGGCCCGCGGGCGGTTCATAGCGGTCCTGTCGGACCGTTGCCGGCTCGCCGGCGGTCTCTCTTCTCTTCGTCGTCATGAACCGCCTCTACGGGCTTCTAGGAAATCGATGCCAGGGCCCCTCGGAAGTCTTCCACCACCTCGTCCACCGCATCGATGCCGACCGAGATACGCAGCTGACCCCCGTCAATAAACGGGGATGAGGCAGGCCGCGGACGTCCGTCAGGACTCTTTGTCGGCGGGGTGGGATGCGCCACGGTGGTCGTCAGGTCTCCGAGACTGGGGACCAGTCGAACCCACCGGAGACCGGCCACGAGCTCCCGGACCGCTTTCGGGCCGCCGGCCAGCGACAGGGTCACAATCGCGCCGTAGCCTCGCTGCAGAAGCCGTTCGGCGTGGACATGGTCCGGATGCCCGGCCAACCCGGGATAGTAGGTGCGCACAATGGCGGGCATAGGTTCGAGCGCCCGGGCCAGGGTGAGGGCGTTTTGACTTGCGCGTTCCATCCGCAGCGCGAGCGTACGCGCGCCACGAAGAGCCAGCCAGGCCGCGAACGGGTCTGGGGTAAAACCGCCCCCGTCTACGATCTCGGCGGCCGCCCGCACGCGCTCTGCGGAGCCGGCCACCACACCCAAGATGACATCGCTGTGCCCCGCAATGAACTTAGTGACGGAGTGCACCACCAGATCGGCGCCCCATCGGGCCGGCTCCGCGTGATACGGGGTGGCGAAGGTGTTATCCACCAATACCGGGATGTTGCGGGCGTGGGCGAGGGCAATGAGGCGATCAAGCTCAGGGACCCACCCAAGTGGATTCGATATCGTTTCGAGCGCCAGAACGGCCGGCTCGTCTGTCAGCGCCGCTTCAACCGCGGCCGCATCGCGCACATCGACACGAACGGGCGTGTAGCCAAGCGGTTCGAGAAGCTTGTGAACGATGTTGACCGTGCCGCCGTACACTTCGAGCGGCAGCAAGATGCGGCCCCCGGCCGGACGGAGCGTGAGGATGGCGGTCAGAAGCGCTGCCGTCCCCGAAGAGGTGACAAGGGCCGCCTCGGTTCCCTCAAGCTCCGCTATGAAGGTCGCCAGCGCGTCGGCATTGGGATTTCTCCCCCTTGAATACGTAAACCCGGTCCGCGGATGGTGGAGGAGGTCGTCCATCGCTTCCACATCGTCAAACGCGTAGACCGAGGTCTGGTAGATGGGAGGGCCCACCGCATTCGTTGGGGTTGCCGTCTCTCCCACGGCCAAGACTTTACTGAAAATGTTGGCACCGGCCATATCTTGCCTCCTCTTCTTATAGAAGCTTGACCGACTATCCGGCCCGCGGCAAACCTTTGGACGAAGGGTGGCCAGGGCGTCACCGGCCTGACGTGGAGGACAAACGTCTTGGGGGACGAGGGCTTCCCACTTGCCTCACGCACCGTGCATCGCTCCATCGCGCGAAAGACGCCTTGGAACGGGCCAGGCGCCCGAAGCGGTGTATGCCGAGGACGGACCCGCCGGGGCGAACTGCTGCGGGGGATGCCGTTCTGCTGGCGGCGCAGCTGTTCCCCAGTCTCGGTCCGTATGCCACGCCGGTCGGGCATGCGCCGTGTGACGGTGGTGCTTCTATGCGCCGGCTGTCGGAATCCTTGGGGCATTGGCCGGTGGGCCGGCCGCTCGATGGTGGGAAAGGCCCGCTCCTCCTCTCGCGGCGCGACCGTTCACCCGCAGTCCCGGTCGCGTTGATCCCTCAGAGCTTTCGGTGATAGACCAGCCGGGCGGGAGTCTGTCAGTGTCGCGATCGTAAAAGTGCTTACCGAGGAAGCCCGGAGGCCTTGGAGTCGGCCCCCGTCGCCGGCCTTGAACGCCTGCCGCCCGCGAAACCGCGGCTCTCGACCGGCGCCGGGTCATCTCTTCACGGATTGCCCGCTCACTGCCTCAAAACCGTTCCGTAGAACGTCCCTCGAATCTAGGCGGAACTCCATCATGGATCCTGCGCCGGCAAGGACCCTGCCTTCTCGTCCCAGCGTCTCACGATGACGCCCCGGTGGAGCCGGCTCATGGCTGAAGCGGCCACACTCTTCGGTCGGGCGGTGCCGACTTCCCTTTTGATAAGCGGACAGGGGGGTTGTCAGGTGGGCTGGGCCCCACGCCGGTTCGCCTGTCCCACAGGCGGTTGACGCCCTGC
This sequence comes from Bacillota bacterium, assembly GCA_021797815.1. Taxonomy (GTDB): domain Bacteria; phylum Bacillota; class Sulfobacillia; order Sulfobacillales; family JAIMBI01; genus JAKATP01. The sequence continues at coordinate 66,667 of JAJZYZ010000007.1, read as the reverse complement.
AGGCGAGCGTCTCCAAACGGCTCGATCCGTCGAAGGAGGGATACGGACAATGGCGTCGAAATTACACAGCTTGTGGGAAGTGGCCCGTCAGGATCCCGGCGAGGTTGCAGGGTCATGGGTGTCCTTTACGGTCGTTACCCTAGGGTACGAATGTTTGACGGAGCTTCCTATCGTCCAATACAGTAGCACTAATCGGCTCCTTCCCCGATGGCGAGAAATTGATTGCGACCCGGCGTTCATCTGAGGAGCACGATCATCGAGCCCAGGCCTCATGGTTCGCAAGGGGTTTGAGGGTTCCGGTTCAAACGGGCTTCGGTCTCCAGGGGTTTTCCGGTGGTAAGGCTTCAGGTTTCAAGGGCTTCAGGTTCCAAGTTTCCAAAGGAGGATTCCGATGACAAGAACCCGGGGCGCAATTGGAGCCGCCCTGGCTGCGCTGGCGCTTGTGTTGGTGGGCTGCGGTTCGGGCAGCCCGGCCGCACAGTCGTCCAGCCATCCGAGCGTGCTGAATATAGCGCTGGGCGCCCAGGTGCAGCCGGTCTGGTGGTATCCGCTGTGGTCGACTACGGCCTGCGGCGGCACCCTGTTCGGCATGGAATATCAGGACCTTTTGTGGTTCAACAGCAACGGGACTATCAACTACTCGCAGTCTGTCGCCAAGAATATCACCGTCAACAAGACCGACAACGTCTTTGACGTACACATCAACCCCATCTGGCACTGGTCGAACGGGAACCCCGTGACGGCCAACGACGTCATTTTCGCGTTCAACGTGTTGAAGGCGTCGGCCGGCAAGGGCGCGCCCTGGGCCGCCTGTGGACTCGGTATCGGCAACATGCCCACCGAGGTGAAGAGCATCACCGCGGTGAACCAGGACACGGTTCAGATTACGACCCTCGGCCCGGTCAACCCGACCTGGTTTGAGTTCAACGCCATCTCCCAGATCACGCCCGTGCCGAAGAGCGTGTGGGACAAGTACCCCAACAACTGGAACCAGGAGCTGTCTTACATCAAGACCGTGGGCGGCGAGCCCATGAACGCGAACTTCAAGGTGATTGACGGACCCTACAAGCTGGTGAAGGCCGTGACCGACCAGTACTGGGAGTTCCAGATCAACCCGAAGTTCAGCGGCACGCCCAAGCCCACGATCAAGACGCAGATCTACAACTACGAGACGTCGAACTCGTCGGAGTTTGCGAGCCTGAAGAAGGGCAACATCCAGATCGGGGCCATCCCGTTCTCTCTCCTGAATCAGGCCAAGCAGCTCCCGAACTACCGGGTGAAGCCGCTGTTCTACCCGGGCTTCAACTACATCCAGCCCAACTTCTCCAGCAAGACGCAGGCCATCGGCGGGCTGTTCCAACAGCTGTACTTCCGTCAGGCCATGCAGCTCGGGATCGACCAGCCGGCCATCGTGCAGAGCATGTACCATGGCTACGCGTATCCGGTCTACAACCCGGTGCCGGAGCAGCCACCGAACAAGTTCTTCGACGCGAGTCTGAAGAACCCGTATCCGTATAACCCGAACCGAGGGCTGAAGCTCTTGGAGAGCCATGGGTGGCACGAAGTCAACGGCGTGATGACGAGAGGATCGACGCAGCTGAAGTTCACGTTCCTCGTGGCCAGCGGCGCCCAGACCCAGACCAACATCGCCGAGCTCCTGAAGGCTGACTGGGCCAAGGAAGGCATCGACGTCACCATCAAGGAGGAGCCGTTCACCCAGGTCATCGCAAACGGCACTCAGAATGCGAGCCAGTGGACGCTCATGTCGTGGGGCGGCGGTTGGAGCTACGTGCCCGACTACTACCCCTCCGGCGACGGCATCCTGAACTCGCAGGCCGGGTTCAACCCTGGCGGCTACGACAGCGCCACGATGAACCACCTCATCAACATCACGACCGTCGAAGGCGGAACACCGGCGCAGATAAAGCAGCGATTCGACCAGTACCAGAAGTACGCGGCGGAGAATCTGCCCGTGCTCTACGTACCGCTGGCGCCTACCTTCTACGCCGTGTCGAGCTACGTGAAGGGGTACTACACCAACTACAGTGCGTACCTGGGCACTCCGCCCAACTTCATCACCATCGGCCAGTAACAAGGTCGAAGGCGAGAGGACCGGCCGCAAGCGCGGCCGGTCCTCTTCTATGGGATAGGCAGCGCGCGTCGGTCGGCACGGGGCCAGCGATGAGAAGAAGCCGGACCGGCGGCCCGGTGCCCGCGTGCTCCGGCCGCGGCGTCTAGCCAGCCCCGACCGGATCAGGCTCGAGCCAGCGGCTGTAACCGCGCCGGGCCGTCTCTCCGGCCTGTGCACGCACAAAGAGGCGCCAGCGGCCTTTCGGGGCGATGCCGAGCCTGACCGGAACCGTTTCGAGACGACCCCGCCGAAAGACATGGACGCGCACCGAATCGGAGGGGCGGTGAGTGCTAATGCGGGCTTCCACATCCTCCACGGTTGTCACACGCCCGCCGTCGATGGCCACGATCTCATCCCCCGGGTGCAGGAGCCCCGCGCTCGGCCCGGGGTCGAAGGCCGCCCGTACACGTGCCGGACCCGGACCTCGCTGGTATTCGAGGCCGAGCGTCCCAGGCTCGGGGTCGGATGGGAGAGCCGGGCGTCCGTCCGCACCGATGTGGCGCCGCTCGACGCCGAGGCCGACGCTCTCGAGGCAGTCATCCCAGTCGATGTCGTCCGTGCCGACCACGTACCGGTGCCAGAAGACGGCCAGGTTCTCCCGTGACACTTCCTCGGCCGTTTCGCGAAACGCGGCCTCCGGGAAGCCGACACCGCGCATTCCGTACCGTTGCCAGAGGAGTCGGAGCACGTCGTCCAGGGAGCGCTGGTGCCCGGTCGCCCGCCGGATCTCAAGATCTAGCAGCATGCCCACGAGACATCCCTTCAGGTAATACGAAATGGACCGGTTCGGTTCCACAAACACCTGGGCGCGGTTGGCGAAGATGTTGTACGAGGCGTCCGCGAGACTCATCACATGCCGGCCGGGCTTGAGTTCCAGCTCGCGCATGTCGTCGGCCATGGCGGCCAGGAATTCTTCGGGCGGGATGAGGCCCGCCCGGCAGAGGACGAGACGGGTCACATACTCCGTTACACCCTCCATGGTCCACAAGAGTTCGGTTGTGGCTTCGTGGTGGTAGTCAAAGGGGCCGAGGCCCTCCGGGTGGATACGCTTGACATTCCAGAGGTGCACGAACTCATGGGCGATGAGTCCCAGCACACGACGGTAGGCCGCCCAGGGCCGGAAGGCGGTGCGCGAGAACCCACAGGTGGTGGAGTTGGCATGCTCGAGGCCGCCCACGGCGTCGGCCACGTGAAAGATGAAGGTGTAATGGGGGTAGGGCAGACCGCCAAAATAACGGGACGCCGTTTTGACGAGGCGGGTGATATCGCGTTCCAGCTGGTCCAGATCCTCATTGCCTTCTCCATACACGGCGATCTCGTGCGGCACGCCGTCCACCTGGAACGTGCGCCGGCGATGGGTGCCCACCTCCACCGGGCAGTCGTAGAGCACGTCATAGGAGGGCGCCCGAAACGCCATCGCCTGGCCCTCCACGCGCTCGAGCCCGGTGGAGGCGATCCAGCCGGGCGGCGCCTCGATGACGAGGTCAACCGGGCTGTTCGTTTCGTTGTCCACGGCCAGAAAGATGTTGGTGCCATTCCAGTAGGCGTGGGACGCATCGACGTGGCTCCCGTATACGGTAAGCGTAAAGGCGTAGACCTGGTACCGGACCTCGATTGTGCCCCCCTGGCTGGTAAACCGCCAGCGATTCTTGGCCACTTTCTCTATGGCGAGCGCATGGCCATCCTCCTGGCCTTCCATCCCAAAGAGATGGCGGGAGAAATCCTGTATCTCGTAAAACCCGGGCTGCCAGACGGGCAGCAAAAGCTCGTGAGGGCCGGGGCCAAGATTGGACAGCCGGAGGGTCACCCGCACCACGTGCCGGGGAGCCTCGTCCAGATTGACGACGAAATGGGACACCACATCACCTCACCTCGACATTCCCATGAACAGCCGTGGAATCCTGCCCTGCTCCGCGCTGGTGCAGGACTCCCCGGCTCGCGGCTGGAAACACTGGGCATTGGCATGTCCACATAGGCCAGCACGTAGGGAGGGAATACAATGGCGCTTCAGTACCGGTATCTGATTGTGGGCGGCGGGATGACCGCCGATGCGGCCGTGGCCGGGATACGGAGTCTCGATCCCGATGGGTCTATTGCCCTCATCTCCGAGGAGCCCTTTCCACCCTACAATCGGCCCCCGTTGTCCAAAGCTCTCTTTAAGGGCGACCGGGTCGAGCAGATCTGGCGCACCCTGAACTACGAGGAGCAGGGCGTGGATCTCTTCCTCACGACGCGGGCGACGGCCCTCAATCCGGATGGCCATACGGTCACAGACAGCACCGGCCGCGTGTTTCACTACGAGCGCTGTCTTCTGGCCACCGGGGGAACTCCGATCCGGCTCCGCCAGCTCTCGGCCGTGCCGACGATGTATTACCGTTCGCTGCACGACTACTTCTGGCTTCAGCGCCACGCGCTCAATGCCCGCGAGGTGGCGGTGGTGGGTGGTGGGTTCATCGGGTCGGAAATGGCGGCGGCCCTCACGCTGCAGAAGAAGCACGTGCACCAGATCGTACCCGAGACGGGACTCATCGGTCGTGTGCTGCCTTCTGAGCTTTCCGAAAACGTGGCCGACTACTACCGGGAACAGGGCGTGGACGTGCATACCGACACCAGCGTGACCGGGGCCCGCAAAGAGGGAAACCGGATTCATCTGGAGACCGACCGCGGGGAGATTGTCGTCGATCTGGTCGTGGCGGGGGTTGGCATTCGCCCGCGCATCGAGCTCGCAGAGCTGGCCGGTCTCAAGATCGGCGACGGCATCGAGGTGGACCAGGGACTCATGACCGGAGCTCCTGATGTTTACGCCGCGGGAGACGTGGCCAGCGTGTACAGCCGACCGCTCGGGCGGCACTGGCGTGTCGAGCACGAGGACAACGCGAACGTCCAGGGAGAGGCGGCGGGCCGCATTATGGCGGGCGCAACCGCTCCCTACGACTATCTGCCCTTCTTCTACTCTGACCTCTTTGACCTCGGTTTTGAAGCGGTGGGACGGGTTGACAGCCGGCTTCGGGCGGTGGCCGATTGGGCCGAGCCGTTTCGGCAAGGCATCGTGTACTACCTGGATGACGGCAATCACGTGGACGGGGTGCTCTTGTGGAACGCCTGGGACCGTGTGGACCGGGCGCGTGCCCTCATCGAGAGCCGGAAGACCTTCACCGAGGCGGATGATGTGCGAGGGCAAATTGCACTGGAAGACTGAGGCCTCAGGTTCTCCGCCTTCAGAGGCAGCGTCTAGCCATGGGTGCCGTTGCGGGCGGCGCAGACATCATGCAGCCGATTGTCGACAAGTGCGCGCGCCTGATCGGCCGTGATGAAGGCCCCGTGGTGGATCCACGCGATCCGGCCCTCTGGCGTAATCAGCACCGACGTTGGGAGATAGGTGGCTCCGTAGCGCATGGCGACGGAGCCGCTCGGATCCATGAGGATGGGGTAGCCGATTCCGGCGTGGGTGGCAAACCGGACCACGCGGTTTTCGGGTGCCTCCACCGCGACCCCCAGCACCGTGAGACGATCGCACGCGCTGTGCAGGGTTACGAGACTCTCGGTCTCCGCCCGACAATAGGGACACCAGGATGCCCAGAAGTTGATGAGGACGGCGTGGCCCCGGAGGCGCGCAAGGGAAATGCTGCCGCCGTCAATGGCGGGCAGGGAGAAAGTCGGAGCGGCTGCCCCGACCGCGGGGGCAGGCAGGAGAGAGCCGGGGGCCGCCCGGAGGAGGCCGAACGCCACCAGGGACGCTCCGAGCGCCGCGCCAAGGATCCACGCGGTAAGCCTCTGGGTTCGGCCCCATTTCATGGCCGTCGCCACCCCGGTCTTTCTTTTTACCTACCCTAACGGATAACAGACGCCTCCCGTTGCAGTCACATCTCTAGATTTGCTGAAGGTCACTCACGACGACGACGGGGAGCCGGACTTTGGCCCGGCACACTCCCTTTGCTGACCTAGGAAACCGGCTCCGCCAGCGTCTCGTGGCCAAACCAACCACCGCTGTCTTCAAGTTTAAACTGCGCCTCCAGGAACCGGTAGTAATGGCCGCGTTTGGCCATCAGTTCGGCGTGACTTCCAGATTCCACGAGCCGGCCCTGGTCGATGACAAGGATGCGATCCGCTTCCCGGATCGTGGAAAGGCGGTGCGCCGCCACGAAAGCGGTCCGACCGGTAAGAAGTCGTTTCAGTCCCTCTTGGACCAGAAGCTCCGTCTGGGTGTCGATGCTGGCCGTGGCCTCGTCCAGGATGAGGATGCGGGGATCGGCCAGGATGGCCCGGGCAAAGGCCAGAAGCTGCCGCTGTCCGAGCGAGAGCCGCGAGCCGCGCTCGCGGACAGGCGTGTCATATCCGTCTTGCAGCTCACTGATGAAGTGATGCGCCTGGGCCGCACGGGCGGCGCCCTCCACCTCGGTGTCGGTGGCCTCGGGTCGCCCGTAGCGAATGTTGTCGCGGATGGTGCCGTCGAAGATGAACGTCTCCTGCAGCACGAGAGCCACCTGACGACGGATGGATCGGAGCGTGATGTCGCGCAGATCCACGCCGTCGAGGAGAATCCGGCCGCTCACGACGTCGTAGAAGCGGGGCAGGATCGACAGGATGCTGCTCTTGCCGGCCCCGGTGGACCCCACCAGTGCAATCGTCTCGCCGGCATTCACATGAAACGAGATGTCTCGCAGGACCGGACGGTTCGGCTGGTACTGGAACACCACATGGTCGAAGGTCACATCGCCCGTAAGCTCAAGCGGTTTGGCATCCGCCCGATCCACCACCTGCGGCTCTTCGTCGAGGTACTCAAACACGCGTTCTGCCGATGCCATCGCCTGCAGTACCTGGTTGTAGAACTGACCCAGCTGTGAGATAGGCTGCCAGAACATCGCCAGATAACTGATGAAGGCGACCAGAAGGCCAAGCGTGACCGCGTGATGGAGATACAGCACGGTGCCATACCAGAACACGATGCCGATCCCGATGGTGCTGGCGAAGTTCACAAACGGCGTGAACATCGACGACAGGCGCTCCGCATCCATGAAGGACCGGAAGTACCCCCAGGCGAGGTCCATGAAATGGCGCCGGTCGAAGTCTTCCCGACCGTAGGCAATCACCACGCGGGCCCCGTTCAGGGACTCGGCCCAGGTGGCGTTGACAATCGAGTTGCGCCGCCGCACGACCCGCCACTTTTCCACCATCCGTCGGCGGAAATTAGTGGAGAGGAAGAACATGATGGGGATGATGATGAAGCTCGCCAGCGCCAGATCCCACTTCAACACCAGCATTGCGATGATGATGCCGATAAGGAGAACCACGTTGGCCAGGGTGTTGACGATACCCTGGCTCAGGAGCTGCTGGAGATTCTGCACATCGCCGACCACACGGGTGATGATCTTGCCGCCCGGAATCCGGTCGAAGAACGAGAAGTTGAGCTTCTGTATGTGGTGGAAAAGCTCACTCCTCAGATCCCGCAGGATCTCCTGCCCGAGCTTCGAGGCGACGAACGTCTGCGTCCGATAGGCGAAATAGCGGACCGCGTACACCGCCGACATCACAACCACCAGCATGACTAGACCGGCGTAGTTCTTGGGCAGCACGTAGCGCTGGATGGCCAGATCAAGCATGTAAGGGATGGCGAGGAGAGCACCGGTGCCAAGCAGCACGGTGATGCCCGAAAGCCATAAAAGCCGCGGATACGGGCGTACATAGAGTGCCAGGCGCCACGACATGCGCGCATCAAAGGGCCGCTCGACGGCCTCCTCTTCCTGGTCGACGCGATTGATCAAGACGCCCCTCCTATCTCGAAAGTCGGCAAGAGTCGGTGGTGTTGAGCTTCATGATGCCGAACTCGCCCGCACCTGCTCCTGGTCGCGATACTGGATGTCGTAAACGTCGCGGTACAGCCCGGCGTGCTCCACCAGCCGATCATGGCTGCCACGCTGGACGACGTGGCCTTCGTCGATGACCAGGATCTCATCGGCTGCCTTGAGGGACGAGAGCCGATGCGCCACAACGATGGCGGTCCGACCTTTCAGCAGGTTCTTCATGCCAAGCTGAATAGCGGCCTCGGTCTCCAAATCCACGCTGGCGGTCGCGTCATCGAGGATGACGATGGCCGGATCAACCAGGAGAGCACGGGCAATCGCGATGCGCTGGCGCTGGCCGCCCGACAGACCAATCCCCCGCTCGCCGATGAGCTGCTCGTAGCCGTAGGGCATGCCTTCGATGAACTCGGCGGCCTGGGCCAGCTCGGCGGCCCGCATAACCTGCTCGCGGGTGGCGTCCGGCCGCCCGAAGGCGATGTTGTCGTGAACGCTGGCCGAAAACAGGAAGGTCTCCTGGAGCACGAGTCCGATATGACGCCGGAGGTACACCGGATCCCACTCACGGACATCAATCCCATCAATCAGCACCCGCCCCTGGCTTGCGTCGTACAGGCGGGGGATGAGGGCCACGACGGAGGTCTTGCCCGCTCCGGTGGGACCGGCCATGGCCACCGAGCGTCCGCTGCCCACGTGGAAATCGATGTCATGGAGCACGGTCTGGCCGGTGGACGGGTACGTGAGCGACACGTGGTCGAAGGTGAGCGTGCCCTCTACACGGGCCGGACGCACCGGATTGGCCGGGAGGGGAAGGTCCGAGTTCACCTCCGCGAGCTCGTACAGACGCTGACCCGCCGCGACCGCCTGGGCCATCGTGTTGATGATCATGCCGATCTGGCGAAGCGGCTGCACCAGGAGCAGTACGTACCCCGAGATGGCGACCAGAGCCCCGATAGACAGCTGGCCGTGAATGGTCTGCCAGCCGCCATACAGAAACACGACCACGATGAAGACGCCGCCCGTGAGGTCGAAGAGCGGGTAGAACGTGGACCAGAGTCTGGTGGCATCGATGTTCCGGTCGAAGAGCGCATCGAGAGAGGCGTCAAACCGGCGGTTTTCCCGCTCATCCTGACCGAACGCCTTGACGACCCGGACCCCGGCGATATTCTCGTTCAGGTGGGTCGTCATCACGGCGAACTGGGCTCGCACCTCTCGCCAGGCCGGACGGACTTTCCGGTCGAAGAGATGGACGACCAGGTACAGGAGAGGCAGCAGCACGACCAAGATGAGGCCGAGCTTCCAGTCATACGCAAAGATGAGGGCGGTCGCGAAGATAATCGTGAACGCGACCTGGGTCCCCATGGAGAAGAAGTTCATGAAGAACATGCGGACCCAGTTGATGTCGGAAATCAGCCGGCTGATGAGCTGGCCGGTCTGGACTTCGTCGTAATAGCTGTAGGGCAGATCAGTGAAGTGGGTGTAGAGCGCCTCCCACATCTGGTTGAGGACGCCTTGGCCCATTCTGGCCGAGAGGTAACTCTCCCCGAAACCAAAGACCCCGGCTATGGCGGCAACCAAGATGCCGGCCAAAATGATCGGCCACAGCATGTGGATGTCGTGACCGCGCAGCACGCGGTTCACGAATAGGCCGCTCAATGCCGGAGGAGCCTGGAGCGTTACCGTATAAAGGAGGGCGCATATCACCGCCAGGATGCCGTCGCGTTGATATCGCCGAGCGAATGCCATGAGCCAGTCCCGCATCGATTCCTCCACTGAGTAAGTTAACGATCTGTATCATACAAAACGTAAGCTTGCATCGGCAACTGAGGTCATGAACGGGCCGCTTTTGTTGGCGCGTGGAGTTGCAGGTAGACCGCGGAGCCCCCCGCCTTGAGAAACCTGGAACGGCCTTAAAGCCGCGCAGCGAGCTCGAAATGACGGCGTTGGCGGCATATCTCTGGGGCGTGTTCTCGCTTGACGACGCCCTGGCTCGCCGTGTGGCGCGGTGGAACCGCGAACGGTCTGGGGCAGTCGCCCTAACCGTGCAGCCGAGCTTTCAGTGGCCTGAAAAGAAGATCTCCCGACTGGCGGGGAAAGACAGGCGCGGCGCAGGCGGCGATAAGTCATAGCAGAACGGACACGGAACATAACCGCCCGTCACCCGCCAGCGCTTCAGGGCTGGCTGGGTGACCCGTACGCTCCCAGACGCTCGTGGGCCTCAAGCCGGAGCCGTCGGCAGAGGGTCTCGGCCTCTTCCAGCGCATGACGGGCGGCACGGCGCCGTTCGGTAGTTCGTGCCCGCCGGAGTGCCTTGCGCGCTCGGCCGAGACGCGCGATGGCTTCCACGTACCGGCTCAGAACGTCGGTCTCTGGATGAGCCTCGCGAACGGGCGATAGGGGAAGAGACATGCGGCACCTCCGTCAATAGAACTGATGTTCTAATTCTATCATCGCCTATTATGGATGGCAAGACCGTGCTAGGAGGCTGCAGGCCAGACGGTCACGGCACCCGAAGAAGGGAGCGCTCCCGTGTCCTTCCGCATCCGACCCCTGGGAGAAAGTGATCGGGCCCTGGCGGAGGTGCTCTGGAGCTCCCATTGGGGTGGCCTGACCATGGTGAGCGGGGGCCGCGAGCACCATGTCGATGCGCTGGCCGGCTTTTTGGCGGAGGATGAGCAGACGGGTCATGCACTGGGTCTCCTCACCTATCTGACCGACCACGAGGAGCGCACGATCGAACTGATTTCCCTAAACAGTCTTGACGAGGGCCGTGGCGTCGGCACCGCGCTCGTGTGCGGGGTTCAGGCGCTGGCGGCCGAACGCGGACAGCGACTTTCCCTCTTCACGACCAATGACAATCTCCCTGCGGCCCGCTTCCATCTCCGCCGCGGTTTTCGCCGGGTCGCCGTCCACAAAGACGCCGTCACGCGTGCCCGCGCACTGAAGCCAGCCATACCCGAGGTGGGACTGGACGGGGAGCCCCTGCGGGATGAGTGGGAGTGGGAGTGGGTCCCGGGCGGATCGGAGCTATCGGGCCGTGAGTGAGGGCCAGCGCATCCTCCTCATCAGCGTGGGGCGGCGGGTCGATGAGCGCACGGCCCTGGCCGTAGAGGCCTACCGCCGACGGCTGCCGGCGGGATGGCAGTGGGACTGGGTGCAGCTGCCGGAAGCGTCTGCGGGCTCGCTGCCGGTCCGCGACGTGATGGCGCGCGAAGGGCGCCGGATCCTGGAGCGCGCTGAGGGCAGGCTTGTCGTCGCGCTTGCCGAACAGGGAGTCGAGGACGACTCCATAACCTGGGCCGGACGCTTCCAGCGCTTTTTAGAACAGGGGCGGCCGCTTGCGCTCGTGATCGGAGGCGCGCACGGACTCTCTCCTGAGGTGCTGCAGCGCGCGGACCATGTGTGGTCGCTGTCGCGCCTTACGTTTCCTCACGAGATGGTGCCGCTTCTGGTGGCCGAACAGATTTACCGTGCGCACAGCATCCTGCATTCTCACCCGTATCACAAAGCCTGATGCCGGAAAGACGAGGGATTGCCGCCATGACGGTCACCGAGGCGCAAGAGCGCGTGGACGCGTACATCAGCCAGTTTGCGGAGGGGTACTTTCCTCCCCTGGCCATGCTGGCGCGCCTTACCGAAGAGCTGGGCGAACTGGCGCGGGAGGTGAGCCATACGTACGGCCCCAAGCCGAAAAAGCCGGGCGAGGCGCCTGGAAGCGTGTCCGAAGAGCTGGGAGACCTTTTTTTCGTGCTCGTATGCTTTGCCAATGCCGTGCACGTGGACCTGTCGGAGGCGCTCGACACCGTGCTGGAAAAGTACGCGGTCCGCGATGCCGGACGCTGGACGCCGCGTCTACCTCGCGCTCTTGACCCGGAAGATGAGCACGGAACCTAGCAGGAAATAGATGAAGGACAGGAGATAGAGCGCCCGGTAGGAGCCTGACAGCCCGAGCCGGTGGGCCAGCGCCACGAGAAGGACGCCGCCCAGGATGGTCGCGACGGTCTGGGACAGCGTCTGAGAGATGGACCACAGGCCCATGTCCTTGGCCGCATTGTCGGTCGGCGGGAGGACGTCCACGGCCAGGGCCCAATCGCAGGAGATGTAGGTGCCGTATCCAAGGCCGAATACCGCCGCCAGAGCCAGGATGTCGCCCATACGATGCGTGAACACAAAGCCGATGGCCGTGAGTCCCATCAAGAGCCCGCCGATGGTAACCAGAAAGCGGCGGCGATGAAGTTTGTCCGATAGCCAGCCAGCCGCAAGCACCGACAGAACCGACCCGCCCGTCACAAGCAGCAGGATCTGGTCCAGGTAGCCGTTGGGATTGACCAGATGCTGGACGTAGAGCAGGTAGTAATAGAGGTAATACTCGAGCGTCGCAAAGCCGAGCAGCACCAGAAGCCGGGTGCCAAAGACCCACCACCAGTCGGGATAGGCCTGCGGCGAAATCCAGAAACTCTTGAAAAACGCACGAAGAGAAAACGGCGGGCGGTCGGAAAGCCGTCGCTCCTTCACTCCATAGAGAGTGACCAGCAGTCCCACTACCTGAAGCGCGGCCAGCACTTCGAACGCCATCCGCACCGAGAGATAGGACGGCAGCAAGACGCCGAAAATGATGGCGGCCTCATTCATGAGGCCCATGTATCCGCTCGCGGTTCCGCGCTGTTCAGGTACAACCAGGTCGGGGATGAGTCCGGCGTAGGGGGCTGTGGCGAGGTTGGCGACCACTTCCAAGACAAAGAACGCGCCCGCAAACAGCCACAACGAGTGGGCAAATCCCATGACGACCAGGGTGGCCGAAGTCAGCACCACGCCCGCCAGCATGAAAGGCCGTCGGCGGCCCCAGCGATGCAGCGAACGATCGGAGATGGCGCCGAATACGGGCTGGCTCACACTGGCGATTAGGGCCCCGCTGGCACTTACCAGCGACAGCATCGCGCCGGAACGGGCATTCCCCACAAAGCCCCGAATGACGGCCGGCATCACGATGATGATGAGGGCGGTCCACTGCACGTTATTGGTAAACCAGAAGAAGGACAGGGCGAGGTTCTCGGAGACCGACAGACGCCGGGGAGGGTAAGTCGCAACTTGCATACAACGTTCCCTTCGGGCTTTATGAACTCTGTCGGTGGCTCCGTTCGACTCGTGAACCCAGATTCCTGCGAGCCGCTGGCCGGCCACGGGTTATGACACGGTGAATTAGTGCAGTGAGGACTTCGGTCAAGGAGGCGGTGTCAAGGTGACGGCAAAAGATCTGGTGCCGGTTCCCGACATTCTTTCGATGCGGCGGGTCGTCGCGTTCTCCCCGCATCCCGACGACAACGAGATCGGGGCCGCGGGCACGCTGGCGCGTCTCATCGAGATGGGCGCTCAAGTAACGTGGGTGGTCGCGAGCGACGGCGCCATGGGAGCGTTTGACGCCAGCGCCGGATCGAGCATCGTCAACGTTCGCCAAAAGGAGCAGGAAGCCGCCATGGCCGTGGTGGGCGGGTCGGCGCTTGAGTGGCTCGGCTTTCACGACATGACGCTCGCGCGGCATGAAGAGGAGCTGTCTGGCCGCGTCTACGAGGTGATCCGTCGGTTGAAGCCTGATCTTGTCATGGCGCCGGACCCGTGGTGCCCTTACGAAGCGCATCCCGATCACCGGACCCTCGGGAGTGTGGTGGCGACAGCGGCCATCATGGCCGCGTTTCCCCTCGTTCATCCGGAGGCGGGAGCGGGCGTCGACGCGCCGTCGGTGGGCTTCTACGGAACCGCCTGGCCCAACACCCTGGTAGACGTCACGGCCACGTTTGATCGGAAGGTCGAGGCACTTCGGGCGCACGAGAGTCAATTCCCGGGCATGCAGGCCGATCTCATCACCTTCTATCTACGCACCAAGGCCGCCGAGCTGGGGGCGGAGGCCGGGTGTGAGCTGGCGGAAGCGTTCAAGGTGCTGTCCCCGTTTCATCTGCACTTCTATCCCGACGCGTGGCAGAGCTGACTTGCTTGTCACGGATCCGGCAAAAGGAGTAACGTGGCCCTAGTTAAGTCTTGCTCGGGACCGCACCGGACCGTCCGGGTCGGATCCTGAGATTCTGGTATGCGCCCGTGCGCGAGGAGATAAGACAATGCGTGCCGGCCGCGCGACTCGCGCGACCAGCCGGTCTCTTCTCGGGCTTGACCGGTACGACGAGCGACCGAGACGAGATGTGAGACGGAGGCTTCAGGATGAGTGAGGAACAATTTGATCTGATAGTGCTCGGCGGGGGCATGGGCGGGTACGTCGGCGCTATCCGGGCCTCGCAGCTGGGGTTCAAGACGGCCCTGGTGGAAAAGGCGAAGGTAGGGGGCACGTGCCTGCATCAAGGCTGTATCCCCACGAAGGCGCTCTTGCATACGGCTGACCTGCTCGACAGCTTCCGCCGCCACGATGAGTTCGGCATCAGCTTGCAGGGCGAGGTGAGCCTCGACTACCCGAGGGCCCAGGACGCCAAGAACAAGGTGGTCACCCAGCTGTGGCGCGGCGTCCAGTTCCTGATGAAGAAGAACAAGATTAGCGTCTACGAGGGCACGGGGCGAATTTCGGCCCCGGGAACGGTGACGGTGACGACAGCCAAAGGCGAGGAGGTCCTTCGCGGCAAGGACATCCTGGTGGCTACCGGCTCTGTTCCGCGGGCGCTCCCTGGACTTCCCTTCGACGGCCAGCGCGTCTTGAGCTCCGACCATGTGCTGGAGAAGCAGGACGTGCCAGACCGCATTCTCATCATCGGCGGCGGCGCCATCGGGGTGGAGTTTGCCTCGATGTACGCGGACTTCGGTTCGAAGGTCACCCTGGTCGAGATGCTCCCGCACATCCTGCCCCAGGACGAGGCGGAGGTGGCGACCGAGCTCACCAAGATCTTCACCAAGCGGGGCATTACGGTCCATGCCGGCGCTCAGATCGACGTGGCCAACATCTCCGTGTCCAAGAAGGGGATTTCGGCCAAGGTCACCAAGAGCGACGGAAAAGCCGAGGAGATTGCCGCAGATGCACTCCTGGTCGCCATCGGACGTCAACCTCTCACGGCCGATATCGGTCTTGAGGCCGTTGGAGTGACCATGAACCGCGGGTTTGTTGAGGTGGACGACCAGTACCGCACCCACGCGCCGCACGTCTATGCCGTGGGCGACTGCATCGGCGGCTACCTGCTCGCGCATGTCGCCGCACACGAGGGGATGCTGGCGGTTGAAGAAATTGCGGGCCAGAACCCCGAGCCGCTCGATCCCAACCGGGTGCCGCGGGTTACCTACTGCCGGCCCGAAGTGGCTAGTCTGGGCCTGACGGAGGAGCAGGCCAAGACGGGCGGACACGAGGTCAAGACGGGCGTGTTCCCATTCCGCGCCAACGGCAAGTCGCTCATTCTCGGAGAGGGCGAGGGCTTCGTGAAGCTTATCGCCGACGCCCGGACCAACGATCTGCTGGGCGCCCACATCATCGGACCGCACGCGTCCGACCTCATCAACGAGATGGCACTCGCCAAGTTCCTCGAAGCCACCGCCTGGGAGGTGGCCGAAAGTGTCCACGCCCACCCGACGGTGTCGGAGGTCCTGCACGAGGCGGCGCTGGCGGTGGAGGGACGCGGGATTCACATGTAGAATGGCCGAATGTGCCGGCCATGCTCGTTTTGTGCGTGATGGAGCCATGGTAGGAAGTCCGGTGGAAAGGAAGCGCAGGGCGTGCCCAGAACGCGCGTAAAGAACGCTCCCAACCCCGAGTTGATGCACCGGATGTACTACTACATGGTGCTCGCCCGGATGCTCGATGAGCGGACGTGGATCTTGAATCGTCAGGGCCGGGCCCCGTTTGTCATATCCGGGCAGGGTCATGAGGCAGCGCAGGTTGGGGCGGCACTGGCCTTTGATGCCAACCTGGACATCATGTGCCCTTACTATCGGGACTTGGGGGTCGTCCTGGTTTTCGGGATGACGCCGGGCGAAGTTGTGAGCGGGCATCTCGGGCGGGCGACAGATCCCAGCTCGGGAGGGCGGCAGATGCCGTCCCACTGGGGACATCGTGCCCGGCGCATCATTACCGGGTCGTCACCGGTGGCCACTCAGATCCTGCACGCCACCGGCACGGCGCTGGCGTCCAAGGTGCTGGGGGAGAAGGCGGTGTCGGCGGCGTTTTTCGGAGAAGGCTCGTCCAATCAAGGCGACTTCCACGAAGGCCTGAACTTCGCCTCCGTAAACAAGCTGCCGGTGGTCTTCATCTGTGAAAACAATGGGTACGCCATTTCCGTGCCGCAGCGCAAGCAGATGGCGGTCGCCAACGTGGCGGCGCGGGCCAGTGGCTACGGCATGCCGGGCGTGACCGTGGACGGCCTCGACCCGGTGGCGGTGTATGAGGCCACGAAAGCTGCAGTCGACCGGGCGCGAGCCGGAGATGGCCCAAGCCTGCTGGAATTCAAGGTGGTGCGGCTCACCGCGCACTCCAGTGATGACGATGACAAGAGCTACCGGTCCCAGGAGGAACTGGCCGCCATGCGCCGGGACGATCCGGTGCCGCGCTTCAGGTCCCGGCTGGAGGAGCAGGGCCTTTGGGATGATGCCCAAGAGCAGGAGCTAAGAAAACGAGTGCGTGAGGAAGTCGACCAGGCGACCCGGCTGGCGGAGGCCGCGTCGTCCCCAGATCCCGAGACCCTGCTGCTTCACGTATATGGCTAACCGCCAGGCAGCGGACAGGAAAGGAGCACAAGGCGGTGGCTAGAGCAGCGGTTAAGAACAAGATGCCCAAGACGATCGCGCCGGATGTTTTGGAGGATATGTTTTACAACATCGTGCTGGCGCGCGCGCTTGACGACCGGATGTGGATTCTGAACCGGCAGGGACGCGCCCCGGTCGTATACTCGTCCAACGGGCACGAGGCGACCCAGGTGGCGAGCGCCTTTGCGCTCGATCGCGGCCGTGACTGGGTTGTACCCTATTATCGCGACCTCGCTCTAATGGTGGCGATGGGCATGACGCCGCGGGAAATCTTCCTTCACCTTTTGGCCCGTCGGGACGACCCGAATTCCGGCGGCCGGCAGATGCCGGCCCACTGGGGTTTGAAGCGGCTCAACATCATGACCAGCGGGTCGGTGGTGACGACCCAGATGCTGCACGCCGCCGGGCTCGCGCTGGGTGCCAAGCGCCGTGAGGAAGACACGGTGGCGGTAGCGTACTTCGGCGAAGGATCCACCTCTCAGGGTGAATTCCATGAGGCGATGAACATCGCGGCCGTGTGGAAGTTGCCCGTCATCTACTTCAACGAGAACAACGGCTATGCCATTTCCGTGCCACAGCGCAAGCAGATGGCGGTGGCCGATGTCGCCGCCCGCGCCGAGGGGTACGGCATGCCGGGCGTGGTCGTGGACGGAAACGATCCGGTCAAAGTCTATGAGGTCATGGCGGCGGCGGTGGCCCGGGCGCGGCGTGGCGAGGGCCCGACCCTGGTTGAGGCCAAAACCTACCGGTTTGTGCCGCATTCGAGTGACGATGACGACTCCGCGTACCGTTCGCGGGAAGAGGTGGCCGAGCACAAGAAGTCCGACCCGCTCATCACCTTCGAGGCCACGCTAAGGGATCTTGGACTCCTCGACGATGCCAAGGTGGCGGATATCCGGGCCAGGGTTAAGGCTCAGGTGGACGATGCCACCCGGTTTGCGGAGAAAGCGCCAGATCCCGATCCCGACACGCTGTTGAAGCATGTGTACTACGGAGACTGACGGTTTACGAGAAGTATGCGGCGAGGCCCGAGCCAGTCGCCCAGGAGGCAGGATAAAGGCATGGCGGTGATGACTTACCTCGAGTCCGTGCGGGAGACGCTCCGGCAGGAGATGCGCCGGGATCCCCGCATCATCATATACGGCGAGGACGTCGGTGTGCGCGGCGGTGTGTTTCGCGTAACCGAAGGACTCCAGGCCGAATTCGGCGAGGGTCGGGTGATGGACTCTCCGCTGGCGGAGGCCGCCATTGTGGGAACGGCCATCGGCGCGGCGGTAAATGGTCTGCGACCGATTCCCGAGATCCAGTTCGCTGACTTCATCTTCCCCGCATTCAACCAGATCGTGGAGGAAGCGGCGCGCATCCGATACCGATCGAATGGCGACTTCGGGGTGCCCATGGTGGTGCGGGCGCCTTATGGCGGCGGCATCCACGGAGCCCTCTATCACTCCCAGAGTGTGGAGGCATTTTTCGCCCATGTACCGGGCCTCAAGGTGGTAATGCCGGCCACGCCCTACGACGTGAAGGGCCTGCTCGCCTCCTCCATCGAGGATGAGGACCCCGTCATCTTCCTCGAACACAAAGGCGCCTATCGGTCGATCCGGGGAGAGGTGCCCGACGAGCGCTATCTGATCCCCCTGGGCTTGGCGGATGTGAAGCGCCAGGGCACCGACATCAGCATCATTTCGTGGGGCATGACCGTGAACTTTTCCGTAACGGCGGCCGAGCGGCTGCGAGAAGAAGACGGTGTGTCCGCCGAGGTGCTGGATCTGAGGACCGTGCGGCCCCTTGATATCGACGCCATCCTGGCTACTACCAAAAAGACCGGCAAGGTCCTCATCGTGTATGAAGACAACCTGACCGGCGGATTTGGGGGCGAGGTGAGTGCCATTATCGCGGAACACGCCCTCTTTGATCTGGATGCGCCGATCATGCGCCTTGCGGGTCCCGATGTCCCGGCCATGCCGTATGCGGCGACCCTGGAACATGCGTTTATGGTCACGCCCGACAAGATCCACGATGCGGCCCTAAAACTGGCCAGGTTCTAAGGACCCGCCGGTGCCCGGCGCTTTTCAGCGCTGAGTTTTGAAAGATGTGAGCGGAGGCAAGAGATGGCGGTCAAAACAGTGCAGATGCCCCAGCTGGGGGAGAGCGTCACCGAGGGGACCATCGGCCAGTGGCTGAAGAAGCCGGGCGACGCCATCGAAGAATATGAATCGCTGGTGGAAGTGACGACCGACAAAGTCAACGCCGAGGTGCCATCCCCGGCCGGCGGGGTCGTCAAGCGCATCCTGGTGCCGGAGGGCGAGACGGTTCCGGTGGGTGCGGCCATTGCGGAGCTTGAGGTGGAGGGCGAGGGCGACGATGACCAGGAAGCGGCCGAAGCCGCCGCCGAGGTTCCATCGACCCCGTCCCAACCCGTTCCCGCCGAGCCGGCCCCGGCGGCCGCGGAGACCGTGCGGCCCCGACGCGAGGGTGTCCGCTACAGTCCGGCCGTTCGCAAGCTGGCGGAGGAAGTGGGTATCAATCCTGATGACCTGACGGGCACCGGCGCCGGTGGGCGCGTAACCCGAAACGACGTCCGGCAGTATGCCGCCTCCGGTACGTCGAAGCCCGCCGCGGCGCCTAGCGCGCCGGTCGCGGCGCCGCCGTCGGCACCCGCAGCCGTCCTGGCGGGGGCGCCCGCCCGTGTGGAAGACGCCGACACGCTGGTGCCTCTCACCTCTGTCCGCCGCGTCATTGCCGAGCGGATGCTGCGCTCGAAGCAGACGGTGCCGCATGCCTGGCTCATGGTGGAGGCTGACGTCAGCGGTCTCGTATCTTTGCGGGAGCGGCACAAAGACGCGTTTCGCGCCCGGGAAGGCGTCTCGCTCACGTACCTGCCGTTCATGCTCCGGGCCGTGTCCGAGGCGTTGCGGGCGGTCCCGATCATGAACGCGCAGTGGAACAACGATTCCATCGTGATGAAGAAGCGGGTCAATGTCGGCATCGCAGCGGCGACAGACCGGGGACTCGTAGTGCCTGTCGTGAAGGACGCCGACCAGCTGAATATCGTCGGCCTGGCGCACCGGGCGCAAGAGCTTACCCAGCGGGCGCGGCAAGGGAAGCTTACGGTGGATGATATGTCGGGCGGCACGTTTACGGTGGACAACACCGGTGCGGTCGGGACCGTGCTTACGTACCCGGTCATCAATGCGCCGGAGGTGGGCATCGTCACGATGGAGTCAATCGTAAAGCGGCCGGTCGTCGTCGGAGACGCGATTGCCGTGCGCTCGATGGTGAATCTGTGCCTGTCCTTTGACCACCGGGTCGTGGACGGGGCGGAGGCCGCCCTCTTCGTCAACACGGTCAAGAAGGCGCTGGAATCCCTCGACAAAGAGAGCCCGCTGTCTTAACCGCAGTGAACGGTGAGAAAGCCGGTCACGGAGTTGGGAGCGGAGAGGCGAGCGGAGAGGCGAGCGGAATGGAGGCCGGGGTGAGCGCCGATACTGACCCGGTCTCTCCCGACTGGGGAGAGGATCCCTGGATGGCCCAGCTCTTTTTTTCGATTGCCGCCGGGGACGGCGAGGCCGAATACGGCCCTGGCGTCTGGTTCAGGTGGGTCGCGGCGGGCTGTCCGCCCGAACTGCGTCCCGCCTGGCTCGCCAACGAATGAGGAGGCGTTGGCGTTGATCCTCAAGAAGGAGCGTCAGACGTGAGTGTCTCGCTGATTCAGGTGGATGTGTTTTCCGCAGAACTTCTGGGCGGAAATCCCCTGGCGGTGTTCGTGAACCCGCCTGAGGACCTGCCGACTTCGCGATTCCAAGCCTGGGCGCGGGAAATGAATCTCAGCGAGACCAGCTTTGTGTGGGTGGATGACGCCCATCATTATCATTCCCGGATCTTTACCCCGACCCATGAACTGCCCTTTGCCGGTCATCCCACCCTGGGCACGGTCGCGGCGCTGGCAGCCCGGGGCCTTGTAGAGAGCCCGGTCATGCAGACAACGGCCGCCGGCGCGGTGGAGTGCACGCGGGATGAGAGTGGGATGTGGTGGATGACACCGCCGCCCGGTCAGCTGGGCGAGGCGGTTCCGGCCGCGGCTGCCGCAGAAGCCCTCGGCGTGGCCCCGGAATCGATACGGGACGAGCATCCGCCCCGTGTGGTGGCAGCGGGACTCGCACACCTACTGGTGAACGTGGAGGCGTCGGCTGTCGCACGGCTCGCTCCGTCGTTCACCCGCATGCAGACAGTGTTGGACGGGTTGGAGGGGTCGGTGGGCGGGCTGTACGCGTGGGCGTTTTCCGCACCCGGCATGATTCACGCCCGTATGTTTGCCCCCGGCCACGGGGTGAATGAGGATGCGGCCACCGGGAGCGCTGCCGCTGACCTCGGCTGGTTTCTCGTGCGCGGCGCCGGTGTCACGGATCCGGGCCGCTTTGTCATCCGCCAGGGGCTCGAGATCGGACGTCCGTCCGAGCTACATCTGCGCCTCAGGGTCGACGGAGTACCCGTGGCGGTGGGAGGACGAGTCGTGCCCGTTTTCGAGGCCGCCGTCTCCCACTTCGCTTCTTAAAAGCCAGTGCGGCCACCTGCCCACGACTGTCTTGGTGCCCATCGGCGGACGCGTCCGGCATGGGACACGTCCGTCCGCGAGGGGCGAAGCCGCGCACCCGGAGAAAACTTACCAGGCGACCAGGCTGTGTTCGGGATGTTATTCTGCTGATGCCTGCTCTCCGGTCCGCGACCCATCGCTGCCCGCCCGTGGGTCAATGACGCATGATGAGCCGTGGCGGGAGGTTGGAGGTGTCTTATGTGCGGAATCTGTGGCGTGGTGGAGCCGGCCGCGCGGTCCGTCGACCCGGGCCCGCTTTCCCGGATGATGGATGCCATGGCCCATCGCGGACCCGACGATGCGGGCGTATTTACGCATGGTCCGGTCGGCCTCGGGTTCCGCCGTCTGTCCATCATAGACCTGGCCGGTGGGAATCAGCCCATGCGGGGCGAAGATGGCCAGGTAGTGAGTGTCGTCAACGGCGAAATTTATAACTACCGCGAGCTTCGAGAGGAGCTTGGTGCACGCGGCCATCGTTTAGTCTCCTCCAATGACGCCGAGGTTGTGCCGCATCTCTACGAGGAATGGGGCATCGACGGGATTTCGCGCCTTCGCGGGATGTTTGCCCTGGCTATCCGGGACGAACGCGCGGACCGGCTCTACCTGGCCCGCGACCATTTCGGCATCAAGCCGCTTTACTACGCCCGGGACGGCGGGACCCTGCTCTTTGCCTCCGAGATCCGTAGCCTCCTGGCCTCGGGCCGCCTGCGGCCGTCCCTTGACACCCAGGCCGTCTGGCATTACTTCACGTTTCAGTACGTGCCGGACCCGCTCACCATGTGGAGTGGAGTCTACCGATTGCCCCCGGCGCACTATCTGCTCTTTCAGAATGGAGCCCTGTCGCTCCATCGCTACTGGCAGCTCGCCTTTGAACCCGAACCCGCAAGAGCAGCCCCGTCGCTCGCCCAGACGGCGGAGCGGATACAGGACACCCTTCGCGACTCCGTGCGGCGGCACATGGTGAGTGATGTGCCGCGCGGTGCATACCTGTCGAGCGGCATCGACTCAAGCTTCGTGGTTGCGCTCATGCGGGAGAGGGAGGACGTCGATACTTTCAGCATCGGCTTCTCCGGAAACCATCGGGAAGTGAACGAGCTCGGTGCGGCCCGCCGCATCGCCGAGGCGCTCGGCACCCGCCACCACGAGGTGGAAGTGTCACCCGGGGAGTATCGGGATCTTTTTGCCCGCATCGTGGCATCCCAGGAAGAGCCGATAGCCGATCCAAGCGCGCCGGCGCTTTATTTTCTGGCGCGGGAGGCTCGCCGCCATGTCACCGTCATCCTTTCCGGAGAGGGATCGGACGAACTCTTTGGGGGGTACCCGATTTACCGTGAGCCAGGGGCGCTCCGCCCGTTCGAGTGGATGCCGCCGGGACTTCGCGGCATGGTGGGTCGCATGGCGCGGGCGCTCCCCCCGGGGATGAAGGGACGAGGATATCTGGAGCGAGGTGCCCGGCCCCTTGAGCGCCGCTTCATAGGCAACGCGCGCATGTTCACCGACGACGAGAAGCGCGACTTTCTTCGGGTTCCGGACGCGCGGGGACTCCAGGACCCGTACAGCGTCACCGACCCGTACTACGCGGCCTCGGCCCGCCTGGATCCGGTCGCGCGCATGCAGACGGTGGACTGCCATACCTGGCTTCCCGGTGATATCTTGATGAAGGCCGACAAGATGTCCATGGCGCACTCGCTGGAGCTCAGGGTGCCGTTTTTGGATGTCGCCGTCTTTGAAGTGGCCTCCCGGCTCCCGGTCGAATTTCGGGTCGGGCGCGGGACAACCAAGGTGGCCTTGCGCGAGGCGGCCAGGGGTATTTTGCCGGACGAGGTCGTGAGCCGGCCCAAGCTCGGGTTTCCCATCCCCATTCGGGAATGGATTGCCGCCGACCTGCACGACTTCATCCACGATGTCTTCCAAACGGTTCAGCCGGCGGTGCTGGACACGACGTACTTTGAAGGCCTTCTAAACGATGCCGGCACCTTTGTGTGGAATCGCAACCGAAAAATCTGGACGGCGTTCACTTTCCTGGTCTGGTACCAGGCATACATGGAACCGCAGTCACCATGGCGCGAAGGATTGGGAGAGCCCGCCTCGACGGCGTCGGAAACAGTTTCGGCCATGGGTGTGACTACGCGAGCGAGGTGATGCGGATGGGTTCAAACTTCAGAGGCACCGGTCGCCGGTCCACCCACCATCACTGGGTGTGGCGGCGGACCCTTGCGACCGGCGTCGTGCTGGTCGGCATGGGGGCACTCAGCATGGGCGCGTTTCATTGGGGTCTTGGCCAGCGTACACCCTCGCGCCCCTCTCCCCGAACCTCGTCTCCCCCGTCAAGCGCGTCTAAGACCTCATCGCCGCCGCCGACGTCCTCGTCCTCTGCGGCCGCATCCACCACGTCCCTGCCCGCGTCTGCCTTCATCTCGGTACCGGCGCAGTCCCAGTTTCCCCAGCTGCCCAATGGGTGCGAGGTGACGAGCCTTTCCATGCTCTTGACCGCCGTCGGAAACCCGGTCAGCAAGATGACGCTGGCGGCGGAGATGCCCAAGGATCCGACACCCCTGCAGCTGAGCTCCTATACCACGGCCAGCGGCGAGGTGGAAAACCGCGTCTCCTACTGGGGCAATCCCAACGTCGGCTTTGTCGGGGATGTGTACAAGGTCAACTATGGGTATGGCATTTACAACGGGCCGATGATGAAGCTCCTTAACCAGGTGCTGCCCGGCCGTGCCGAGAATCTGACGGGCAAGCCGTTCTCCGATATCCTGGCCCAGGTGGCCAGCGGCATTCCGGTCGAGGTGTGGACGACGCTGACGTTCGCCCCGACGCAGAACTGGGTGACGTGGAACAGTCCCGAGGGGCCGGTCCATGCCACGCCCCTGGAGCATGCCGTGCTCCTGGTGGGCTACAAGGGAAGCACCCTCTACGTCAACAACCCGTGGACCGGACAGGCAGCCGAGGCCGTACCGGAAGCCCCCTTCATCTCTGCCTGGCAGCAGCTGGGCGAGCAGGCTATCACGGTGACGCCCGGCTCCTGACGAGGCCGGCTCCGGTACCCGGGCGGCGCGTAAGGCCTTCCCGGTCGCCAGGTCCGCTGTTCAGTCGGTGTTCTTGGCCGGGTCCTGGCGTTTTTCGCACCTACAGCAAGCCGCGTATAATGTTGCCCAACACGACCACCGCTTCCGACAAACAGACGCCGAACAGGATGGGACAGCAAGAAGGCCAGGACTTGATGGTCGGAATACACGGAGGGAGGCTTTTATGGCCGAGCGCGAAGAAGACAGGAACGCGGTCCTCATCGAGAAGATCCGGCAGGGAGAGCTTGTGGAGGATCCCGCCGACATGACCGACGAGTACCGGGAGAATCTGATCCACTTAATGATGATGGAAGCCGACTCGGAGATTGCCGGTGCCTTCGGCTACGTGCCCTGGATCATGAAGGCGCCCAACCCGGCGGAGATGCTGGCGGTGGCGTCCATTGCCCGCGACGAGGTGCGGCACGGCCGCGTGGTATATAAGCTCCTCGAGAATCTCGGGGTCGACGTCGAGGACCGGGTCAAGCAGTTTGACTTCACCCTGCGGGTGGGGGATCAAGATTATCTCGGACAGCAGCGGGCCGGGCAGGACCAGCGGGTCAATATCTTCTACTACCCGATTGACACCTGGTCAGACTTCATCATGTTCAACGTCCTGATGGACCGCGCCGCCGGCCACCAGCTTGACGATGTGGTGCACTGCAGCTACGGGCCCTGGCGGCGGGTGATGGACGGCATCATGAAGGAAGAGACCATGCACATCGCCCATGGCGACACCTGGCTCAAGCGGCTCGGACGGGATCCGGCCACGCACGATGAGCTGCAGACAACGCTCAACCTGTGGTGGCCGCGGGTCATGAATGTGTTTGGACGCCCGAAAACCCGTCGCAATGCCATTTACCAGAAGTGGCAGCTCAAGGTGCGTGACAACGATGAAGTGCGGCAGGCCTTTGTCGACGACGTGACCAAGGCCATCGAGGCCGCCGGCCTCCAGGTCCCCACGTGGATCCCGGACTGGGAGCAGGTGCCCGAAGAGGGGCAGGCCGCGGGTTGAGTGACGTAGCCCAGGCGCGGGTCGTGGATCTTGTGGTGGCAGATCCCCATGTAGCCGAGGTCCTGGCCCGCTGGGGCATCGTGTTCTGCCCGGGATGCTATGTGGCCCTTACGTCCACGGTGGAACAAAACGGCCACTATAATGCCGTGAGCAACCTGGCTGCGTTTTTCCGCGAGGTGGCGGACGCGCTTGATGCTGAGACGGCCCAGGCCTGAGTTATGGCAGGCGCCCCTCAGGGGGCGCCTTTTCTTGTTTCTCTCCCCGCCACGATCCCTTCAGGATCCGTGACTCCAGAGCGGCTCCCCGCTTCCGTCCAGGCGATAGCCGGGAAGACGGGCCAGAGACGCCCGCACGAGCGGGTGGGTGAGCGTCTGCAAGAGACGCTCCACCCCCTCCTGAGGGGAGCGGTCCACCACCCAGTCAAACGGTTCTTCGGCCCATGGCTCAAACTCCAGGCCGTAAAGAGCGGCCACCGCGCGGGTCGAGACGGCGACCCGGGCCGTGCCGTCCGCCACCCACAGTCCCGCTTCCAGGTGGGACTGCGCGGGGCGTCCCGCCCAGGCCGCCCCAGACAACCCCTGGCGCCCGGCCATGCGGTCGGCCAGCGCCCGGGCTTCCGATCCCGGCTGGCGCACCGCCATCCTCCCTTCGCGCCAGTGGCGGGGCCACACCGCGAGGTCATGGGTGTCGCGCGCGACAAGTCCCGCCTCCCAGGTCACGGAATGCACCCCGGCCGACTCGGGCAGGTCGCGTGTCCAGGGTTCGTTGTAGCCGAGACCGTGAAAGAGGTGGATCCCGGCCACGTGCACGAGTCCATCCCGGTACAGCTGGAGGGCCTCCATGCTGGGACACGACCACACGTCGCACCACCATCCGGGTTGAAGGCGCTGCATCCAATCGGCAATTATCGGCAGGGCCGGGTCGCATCCCGCAATCACGACGACCCGTTCGGGCGGGCGTGCTTCGGGAAGCGGGGTCACGACCGTACCCTGGACGCTTACGTCCGCTGCGAGCGAGGGTGTACGAAAGAGGGTGAGCTGGCGTACCCATGCCCAGCGCGCCCGCCCGCCGGGCCGGCCGACCCATCGGTGCGGACCGTCGGGCTCATAGAGTGCTTCCACCGTCGTGTGGAGAACCCGCGCGATCTTGAGAGCCGTATCGGCGCGCGGCACCCGGCCCTGCTCGATGGCCAGCAGCGCCTGCCGGCTTATCCCCATCTGACGGGCCGCCTCGCTGAGGCTAAGGCCGAGGCTCTGGCGCCTTCGACGGATTTCAAGAGACATCATCCACCACCTCCGGGGCGTGAAAACCGACCTCGACCCTGTCCCCCATCGCGGGGCGGGAGACACCGCGCGGGACCGAAGCGCGAACCGTGGTCCCGTCGGCGCAAGATATGGTGACACGGACACCGGCACCGTGCGGGGTCACGTCGCCGACCCGACCGGTCAGCACCACGGGACACCCGTGGGGTGTGGACCACTCCGCCAGGTCTGGATGAAGGGCCCGGTTGCCAATCCGGCACTCAAACCCCATCATGCGCGCCGCCGGCCAGTTGGGTGGGGCCGCGTACAGCGCGCCCGGCTCACCCTGGGCCACCGTCTGCCCCTGGTCGAGCAGAATCACCTCATCCGCCCAGGCCTCGACGTCGTTCCAGTCGTGGCTGGCCAGCACCATGGATTTTTCTTCCGAGCGCAGGAGATCGCGCAGAAACGCGCCGATGGCGCTGCGGGTGGGGGCGTCGAGGGCAGAGAACGGCTCATCCAGGAGAAGGACATCCGGGTCGCGCGCAAGTGCTCGCGCAAGCTCACCACGCTGTTGCTGGCCGCCCGAGAGGCGCCGTCCCGGGCGGTCTGTCAGTGTCGTGAGGCCAAGGGCGGAGATAAGAGTGTCGAGGCGGGCATCGGCAGTGCGGCCCGGACGGGCCTCCACCAGCTGGCGGAGGAGGGTCCAGTGTGGAAAGAGACTCGGGGCCTGGGGCATCCAGGCGAACGGACGCGTCTCCACCGGCTCGGTGATAAGCTCGCGGCCGTCCCATGAGAGTGTGCCCCGCGCCTCGTGGAACCCGGCCAGCGCCCTCAACAGCGTGGTCTTGCCGCTCCCGGAGGGACCAAAGAGAGCCAGGGTTCCCCCCTGCGGGATATCCGCCCGCAGATGTCGAGGACCGTGGCCATGAATGGAGACCACGAGGTCAACGTGCAGCATGACGAGACCAGATGAGGGCGCCAATAGGGAGCGGCAGTGCCACGATGACCAGCAGGAGGGCCAATGGAAGCGCCTGCGGCAGCCCAAATTCCTCCAGTACCACCCATAGTCCCACCGGCAGGCCCTGGGGGTGGTAGCTCACGACGATGGGCGCGCCGAAGGCGCCGATGGCGCGGCTCCAGGCCATGGCGGCGCCGACGGCCAGGTTTGGCGAGGCCAGGGGCAGCGTCACCCGGGAGAACACACGCCAGGGCCGCCAGCCGAGAGACCGGGCCACCTCCCGATACAGGAGGGGAACGCCCCCGAAGCCCGCCCACGCGACAAATACAAAATAGGGGGCTGCCTCATAAACCTCAGCCACGACAAGTCCCCAGAAGGTATTCGTCCAGGCCAGATGGGTGAGACTCTCCGGGCCGAGCAAGAAGGCAAGGGTCAGACCCACGACCAGAGGCGGGAGCAAGAGAGGTACGGCGAGGAGGCCCTCCGCCAGGAACCGCAGGCGGCGCGGCAGGTTTGAGAGATACCAGGCCAGGGGCAGGCCGCCGGCCGCCGTAATAAGCAGCGCAAAGGCCGACGACCCGAGCGAAGTGGTTCCGAGCGGCCGGAGTGTGGCCGGGGGGATAAGGCCCCAGTCACGGATTCCGTACACCAGCAGTACCAGAGCCGGCGCCAGCAGAAGGAGCCCCAGGACGACGATCAGGACGACCGGAGCGGCCCGCCTAACGGATACTGCGGAGCGCATGCGGAATGCTGCCGACCCGACCCGAATACAGGGGACTGATAACGGTGTAGCCGTCTTGCGTCCAGTAGTGCGGGTGCGTAAGAACGTAACGGGCAAACTTGATGCCGGCGGCGCTCCCATTCACGACGGTCAGATCGATCGTGATGGGGGCTCCGCGGATGAGCTTCCCTCCCGTGATGCGCACCGACGCCTGGTTGTAAAAAGCCCCGTCGGCGGGATCGGCGAAGTTCAGCGCCGGAGGCAGGATGAGGTAGGGGAGATGATGCTCCTTGGCCTCCGGCAAGAACGCGCTGGTGGCGTCCAGGTTTCCGGCCTGCAGTTCCGTCAGGATGCCCGTTTCCGAGTACACTTCGCGGGGATTGTCGAGCGGGCCCAAGATCTTTTGCACGCTCCCTGACGGCAGTCCGTAAAGCTTTTGAGCCAGCTCCACCATCATATAGAATGCCTGTCCCTGGGGGTCCGTGTTGGGATTCGTGCGACCGAGCTTGAAGCCCGGCTGCGCGAGAATCTGGAACAGATCGCGAAAAGGCTTCTGGCCATGGGCGATGGCCTCAAGCTCGCCCGCGTAGGGGCTTTTCGGATTGTACGCGAGCACGAGGGGCGCCGACGCGAATCCGATGGCCCAGGGCGCCTTCTGGCCCAGATCCTTGATAGGGCCTGCACCCACACTCAAGAACACATCGGCGGGAATGGTGTTGGCGGCAATCAGGTGGACCAGCGACAGCGAGGTGCCGGCACGCCCCTGGTACGTGACATGGGTGGCTTTTTGATAGGCCGGCCCGACCTGCTGGTCCATGATATAGGCCAGCGATGCGGCGTAGGGGACGTTGACGACGGACGACGAACTTGCGGGCGCAGATCCGCACCCGGCCAGAAGAACGGCGGCGGCCATTGCGGCCCCCGCACCGGCAGCGAACTTCATTCACCCTCTCCTCGCGGGAACTGTAACGAAAAGACGTCGGCATGTCAATTGGAGTTGTCATGCCCCCTCTGAATTAGGTGCCCCTGACACGTTGCACTTGGTGGACCGGACACTCGGTCTATGACGAGGCTGTTTTGGACGGTGTCTGCGACACGGCCAGGTGACGCATGGCGTCCGCACGACAGCGCCATTGCGGCGCCATCCGGTGGTCCGTATAATGATTCGGATCTGACCGCGGGCTTCCCACGGTCGACGAGACGAGGGAGGCCCTGATCGGTGTTGGATACCCCGCGAAAGTTTGTTCTGGTGGCCGGTGCGGCGGAGGCCGACACCCGCCTGACCGCTTTTGATCGAGCCCTGCTCCATGCGGGCATCGGCAACGTGAATCTTCTGAAGGTGAGTTCCATTCTCCCGCCGCATGCCCAGGAGGAGAGCCACCCGCAAATTGCACCGGGGTCTTTGGTCCCGACAGCCTACGGTGCCATCACCTCGGAGCATCCCGGGGAGCTCATCGCCGCCGCCGTGGCGGTGGGCATTGGGGATCCGGGCGAGTACGGGGTCATCATGGAGTTCTCCGGGAGGGTCAGCCGGCAAGAGGCGGAGGATGCGGTGCGGAGTATGGTAGAGGAGGCGTTCTCCTATCGCGAGCGGCGGCTCACGCGGGTGCTCGTGAGCGGCGTCGAGTACAGGGTCGAGCACATCGGCTGCGCACTTGCCGCCTGTGTGCTTTGGAGCTAGGCCGTGGACGCCGTGAGGCGTCGCCAGGCGGGTATCCGGGGAGGTTTTGATGGCCGATAACGTGTGGTTTACCGAATTCCAGACCGATGACGTAACACTCGGACTACGGGTCAAGGCGGTGCTGCGCCAGGAGACCACTCCATTCCAGGAGCTTCTGGTGCTCGACACCGACGCGTACGGACGGGTGCTGGTGCTGGACGGAGCCATCCAGACCACGGACCGCGACGAGTTCGTCTATCACGAGATGATGGCGCATGTGCCGTTGAGCCTCCATCCCCACCCCCGGCGGGTCGGAATCATCGGTGGGGGAGACGGCGGTGTGCTGCGTGAGGTTCTGAAGCATCCGGAGGTGGAAGAGGCTCACCTCGTCGAGATTGACGAGCGCGTGATGGCGGCATCGCGCGACTTCTTTCCGGCGCTGTCGGTCGCGTTCGACTACGCCCGGGCTCATCTGCACGTGACCGACGGCATTCGCTTCATCCAGGAGGCGGCGGCCAAGTTCGACGTCATCATTGTCGACTCCACCGACCCCGTGGGGCCGGCGGAAGGTCTGTTCGGCCCGGCCTTTTATCAGTCGGTGTTTGCAGCGCTCGGTGAGGATGGGATCGTGGTCGCCCAGTCGGAGTCACCGCTTTTGGAGCCGGAATTGGTGAAGAAGGTGCAGCGGGGACTTCGAAGCGCGTTTCCCACGGTCACCCTCTACCTCGGGGCGGTTGCCACCTATCCCACCGGCCTATGGACGTTCGGACTGGGGAGCAAGAAACCGCTCGCGACTCCGCGTCAGGTAAGCGGCCTCGACACCCGCTACTGGACCGCCGAGGTACAGGCGGCGGCGTTTGTGCTACCCCCGATGGTACGGGAGCTTATGGAATGACCATCGCCGGCTTCCAGCGCACGGACCGCTTTCTCGGATTCGACGCCGACTTCACACAGGCGCGCTGGGTGCTGGGCGGGGTTCCCATGGATTTTACCGCGTCGTTTCAGGCGGGGTCGCGCTTTGGCCCGCCCCGAATTCGCGAGGCATCTTACGGCCTTGAGACCTATTCGCCCCTGCAGGATGCGGATCTCACAGAACGGGCGCTCTACGATGCGGGTGATCTCGAACTGCCCATCGGCAACGTGTCGAAAAGCCTCGCCCTCATTGAGGACGCGGCGGCCGACCTGCTGGCCCGCGGAAAGCGGCTCCTGGCTCTCGGCGGTGAGCATCTCATCACGTTGCCGCTCATCACGGCTGCCCTTCGCGCCTGGCCCGATCTCCTGGTCGTGCATTGGGACGCCCATGCCGATCTCCGGGACACGTATCTGGAGGAACGGTTTTCGCATGCCACCGTGCTGCGCCGCGTGGCGGAGCTGGTTGGAGACGGGCGGGTCTACCAGTTCGGCATTCGCTCGGGGACGGCGGAGGAGTTGGCCTGGGGCAGGGCCCATACGCATCTGTTCCCCGACGACGTCCTGCAGCCCCTCCTGCCCATGCTTGATGCCTGGGCGGGACGGCCCATCTACCTCACGATCGATGTAGACGTCTTCGATCCGGCCTTCATGCCGGGCACGGGGACGCCGGAGCCGGGCGGCATCACGCCGCGGGAGGGATTCATGGCGCTTTCGGCCCTGCGTGGTCAACACATTGTCGGTGCCGATATCGTGGAGACGATGCCGGCGGCCGATCCGTCTCTGCGCTCGGCCCTGCTGGCAGCCAAACTCGTCCGGGAAACCGCCCTTCTGGTGACCGGGGAGCACTCCCATGGCTGAGCGGTCCCGGCTCTCTCAGGTCCGTCATGAACTGGAGGCGGCACTCGAGGCCATCATCCAGGACCTCGGGGCACCGCCCGGCACTCCCGTGGTGCTGTCGGAACCGACGGAAGCGGGACGGGCGGACCTTGCCACCAGCGTGGCCTTCGGCCTCGCCCGCACGCTTCGAAAGAGTCCTCGCGACATTGCCGCCGAGATGAGTGCCCGATTTTCCGGGCATCCGGCCGTCCGGGCCTTGCAGGCCGACGGGCCCGGGTATGTGAACGTCTGGCTCCGGGTGGAGTTTCTGGCCGGGATTCTCGACGACGTGCTGGAAAACCCCCGGTCCTTCGGCCGCAGCGACGAGGGACAGGGCGCTCGGGTCCTGCTGGAGTTTGTGTCGGCGAATCCCACCGGACCGTTGAACGTGGTCAGCGGCCGTGCCGCGGCGCTCGGTGACAGCCTCGCCCGGCTGCTTAATTTCACCGGCTGGCGGGCGGACAAAGAGTTTTATCTGAACAACGCCGGTGTCCAGATTTTAAAGCTGGGCCAGGCGGTGGACCTGCGTATTCGGGAACTTTTTGGTGAAGAGGTGGAGAGCACGTGGCCGGAGGGCGTGTACCCGGGCGCCTACGTTCGGGACGTGGCGCGTGCCTATCTTGACCAGCGGGGGGCAGACGCGCCGAGGAGTCACGAGGTTCTAGGCGCATTCGCCGCCGACTTCTTCACCGACCGGCAGCGAGAGGTGCTGGAACGGTTCCGGGTCCATTACGATTCGTGGGCCGAGGAGCGGCGGTTTCGCGAGAGCGGGGCGGCCGAGGGGGTCATCGCCGCCCTCCGCGAGAGCGGGCATCTCTACGACCAGGACGGGGCGGTGTGGTTTCGCTCGACCGCGTTCGGGGACGACAAAGATCGGGTGGTGGTGAAGAGCGACGGGTCGCTCACCTATATCGTGCCCGACGCCGCCTATCACTGGGACAAGGTAAACCGGGGCTACGAACGGCTCATCGATCTCCTGGGGCCTGACCACCACGGATACGTGAGCCGGATCACCGCCATCCTGGAGGCCCTGTCGGGCCAGGGCTCACGGCTGTTGGTTCTGATTGTCCAGCTGGTGCGGCTCATGCGCGGCCAGGAAGCCGTGCGCATGTCCAAACGCGGCGGGGAGTTTGTCGAGCTGACGGAGCTTCTGGACGAGGCCGGCGTCGACGCCGCCCGCTTCTTCTTCATCGAGCGGGCGTCGGAGACGCCGCTTGATTTTGACCTCGGACTGGCCCTCCTCAACACACAGGCGAACCCCGTCTTCTACGTTCAGTACGCAGGCGCGCGCATCCGCTCCATCCTGCGGCAGGCAGCGCATGAGACGGTCGGCGACGGGCCCGCCGCCCCGATGACCTCGGACGAGGAGCGGGCGCTCCTTTGGGACCTGGCGTCGTTTCCCGACGTGGTGGACCGCGCCGCACGAGAACTCTCGCCGCATTTCCTGACCCGCTACCTGGTGGAGTTCGCGGGCCACTTTCACGGCTTTTACCGCCAGCACCGGGTGCTGGGCGGGGAGGCGGACACGGTCCGCGCGCGGCTCCGGCTGGTCCGGGCCGTCCTTGCGGTGCTGGAGACCGCGACTGGCCTCATCGGTGTCGAGATTCCCGAAAACATGTAGGCGCCGGATGCGGCGCTTCGGTTGAGGCCACGCGCCCGAAATGCGAGGCTCCCGTGCTGCGCGGAGCCGATCCGTGATGACGTATGCCATGTCCGCCAACGCCTCGAGCTGCCCTTGGGCATCAAAGGGATACTCGGTGATCCGGTCCCGGACAAAACGGATCCCGACCCGGTGCCTCACCCCGCAGCCGGGGGGCGCGATCCCGGACAGACGCGTCTCGCCCCATATGTCCCGACAGCGCGACACGCACCACGACGGCCGTCTCTCACCAAAGTGAGCCCGGGAGGCGGCCTTCCCACACGCTTCCCATGTACCGAGAAATACTCTCGCCGGAGTTGGCGCCGCGCCTAAGGGCCGACGGCCCCGCCGTCATCGGGGCGTTCCCTCTGCCTGAATTGATAGGCGCGGATCCATGAAGTTGCCGGCACTAAACACGGAACGGGTGAGCCATCAGGCTTCCTCTGTTCCGTTGTCCCGTTTTGGAACGCCGGCCCCTCCCGGTGAGGCAACGCTCTGGGAGGAGCCATCCACACGCCCCGACGGCGCGTGGCCATGGGGATGCCATCGCCAACTGTGCGGTAGTGCGCACCTGTGAAGCCATGTCTGAACGAGAGTCAGGGCAGATAAAGCTCGTGGTTCACCCGGACGTCCGTCTTCAGGCGGGTCACGAGCGGCTCGTCAAGGGCGGGAGGGGCCGCCAGCGCCTGCCCGCGGTGCGCCTGCGCCCATACGGCGGCTTCTTCTTTGCTGCGGCAGTGCGAGACGGGCCGCATCATGAGAGCCTGTTCCGCCTCTCGCACCAGGCGGGCCTCATGCTGCAGGAACCAGCGCAGCAGCTCGTGGACGGGCGTCATGCCGGTCGCGTGCGCGAAGGCCGACGGCAGACGGTTGTTGCGGGAATGGTTGCACGAACGGCAGGCGACGACGCAGTTGTCGAGGCGGGACTGGCCCCCGCGCGATACCGGTACCAGGTGATCGACCGTGGATCCCGGGGTCCCGCACCAGGCGCACTGGAAACGGTCGCGTCTTACCACGGCGCGAAACACCGACCGATAGGCCATGGGGGCGTAACGCAGCTTGAGCGTCCCATCCACCATGTCGGCGAGCCCCAGGAGGAGGTTTTCCTCGGCTTTGGCGGGCGAGCATGGGGTCAGGGGAGCGCCATGGCGGTCCACGACCGGCACTTCGGCGACGATGGCAACCCCTCCGGGCTCATTATGACCGAATGCGCCACTCTTGGTGGCACGCTGCCGTGCCGTGGAAAGTGCCGTGGGCCTCGAGGTTGTCGAAGAAAAGCCGGCATCCGTTCATGGCGGCGATGTTCTGAAAGGCATCGTCCTCGGCGCTGCGACGCTGACGGAGGGCCTCACTATTCGCCTGCACCCCGCGAACTGACCGACAACGCCCGCGGGCGCAGTCCGTAGTCGGTCGGCTCCGGGAGTGGGGGAACGCCTCCGGCAGGACAAAGAGAGAGAATCCAAACGACACAATCTAAAGCGGTGAATCCAAGTGTCGGCAGGGCGCCTCGCGGCAGGGAATCGTCCCGTAATCGGGGATGGCGCTCGTGGGGGAACGGTGAGAATGACGGTGAGATCGGGAAGCGCGAGCAAAATCATCCGAACCGCCGGGATCGGATATGCCGCTGAGGGTAGATTCGGGTCCGCCGCTGCCGCGATGGACCGGGAGCCGGCATCGCCGCACTGGGTGCTCGAGAGGCCGGGCCACACGAAGGTGCCGCACGCATCCCCGGCCCCGGGTGTCCCCACGACCGTTTCACACTGAAGGCCGGCCGGGCGAGGGATGCCTGCTGGCGGCCTCGGGAGCGTCACGTGCTGTCCAGTCTCGGAGCACGCGCGGCGCCGGATCGTACCACGGCGGCACGTCGTGTGGATCTCTGGCCGTTCGACGCGGCCACGAGCGCCGCCAGACCCTGGCTGTCGTTTGCAAGCGAGCCCCTTGTGCCGGTGGCTTCCCACACGTCTCGGGCCAGTGCGGGCAGTCACTGTGTCGCACAGACATGGAGACTGGGCGTTGGCGAGTTTCGGGATGAGACCTGTCATCCATGCTGCAGAAGCCAGCCGGGCTGAGGTTAAGCCGGCAATGACCATCCGATCACGGTTTCCGCGTCCGGGCTCGCCTCTCCCCGTGCCGCCTCGACAACTGGCCGCACGGTGTCACCGTCGCGGACATAGATGACGCTCTGTCCGTCGAAGTGCGTGTCAAACAGGAGGGCAAGGAGCTGGGGGTTGATGCCGGCTCGGATTGAGGGCTCGCGGCGCATGGACTCCCATAGGCCTTCCTGGTGCCACTGCTCGCTTCGCGATCGGTGGTCGTCCCGTTGCCGGAATATATAGGGAGCGGACCACGGCCATGGGTTGGCCGAAGGCTGGGCAATGATGTCGGCGCCAAGGGCCGCCAATTTGGGCACCAGGGGCTCGAATCCGGGTTCATGCTCTGTGTGTGCTCGGGCGAAGGCATCGTAGCAGATGGCGACGCCGAGGCGATGGACTCCCACCGGAATCGGAGACGGAGGAAGTTCGGGTCCTCGTGACAGGTAGAGGCGATCCTCCTGCGTCGGCACCAGGTTCCTCTTGTGGGTGACAGACAGGACCTGCCCCTCGGGGCCGAACGTGAGGCAGGAATTGTAGACACCACCGGCACGGGCCTCGAACCGATCATCGCCATATCCGAGACGGTTTACCGGAAGAAGCGCCGATCCGGCCACCAGCGTGACCCGATGCTCGCGCGAAAGCTCCTGCATCGTCCGGTACCAGGCGCCGTATACGTGTTCGGCCACCAGATAAAAGAACGCTACCGGCAGCCGGAAAGTCCGGCGCGCCAGCATCACCCGGACAAGGGGGGCCATGCGGGCGCGGCCGATGACGGCAAATGCCGCATCGAGGGTCGGCTGCTCCCTCACCTCCGGCGGCGCGCCCAAAAGGGCGAGAAAGGTGGCCAGATCCTCGGGCAGGACTACCACTGCCTCCTCTGCATGCCGGAGGCTTTCCATATCGTGGAGGAGGCGCGCCATGTGGTGGGAGAACGCGTCCTCGCTCGCGTAGTCGGCGAGCGTCATATATGGCTGGACCGCGAACAGGTCCACCGGCCGTGCCTCGTTCAAGTTCCTTCAACCCCCGTGAATAGCTCCGAATGCCGCCGTGATATAAGATGAGACGACGCGATTCGGTTCTATTAACTTTGCGCAAATCGCGTGTAGGAGCCCTACTCATGGATCAGGCATCAAGTCCCCGTGAGCGTCAAGCAGCGTTTCGCTCTGCGCTCGCGGCCCGGCCCCATCGCGCCCCGGCAGGTCTTCATGGCACCGAACTGGTCTGTCGAGGATGGGCCCAGGAAGCGGCCCTCCGGATGTTGCTCAACAATCTCGATCCGGATGTCGCGGAGCGTCCTCAAGACCTGGTGGTATACGGCGGCCGCGGCAAGGCGGCGCGCAACTGGGACGCCTTTTGGGACATCGTCGAGACACTCTTGCGGCTTGGGGACAACGAGACGCTGCTGGTCCAGAGTGGGAAACCGGTCGCCGTGTTCGAGACCCACGAGCGCGCGCCCCGGGTTCTCATCGCGAATTCTTTATTGGTTCCCGCCTGGGCGACCTGGGAGAAGTTCTGGGAATTGGAGGCGGCCGGCCTCACCATGTACGGACAGATGACGGCCGGATCCTGGGTCTACATCGGGACCCAGGGAATTCTCCAGGGCACCTTTGAGACCCTGGCCGCCCTGGCCGAACAGCACTTCGGAGGAAGCCTGCAGCATCGTCTGGTCCTGACAGCCGGGCTTGGCGGCATGGGTGGCGCCCAGCCGCTGGCCGTGACGATGAACGGCGGCGTGGCCATCGTGGTGGAGGCCGATCCTGACCGCATCGCCCGCCGCCTCGCGAACGGTTATCTGGACGAGACCGCGCCTGACATTCATACCGCCATCACCCGCGCCGAGTCAGCGCGCGAGGCGGGCGAGGCCGTCTCCATCGGTCTTTTGGGCAATGCGGCCCGTACCCATCCTGAAATGCTGCGCCTCGGACTCCGGCCGGATGTGGTCACTGACCAGACGTCGTCGCACGATCCCCTCTTCGGATACGTGGTTCCGGGACTAGCTCTGGAAGAGGTGGAGCGTCTCCGACGCGACGAGCCGGATGCCTACGTGCAGGAGTCGAAAGCCGCCATGGCACGCCAGGTGGAGGCGATGCTGGCTTTCGGGCGGGAAGGCGCCGTCGTTTTCGACTACGGAAACAATCTCCGGCAGTTTGCCTCTGAAGCCGGGGCCACCGATGCGTTCAGCTATCCCGGTTTCGTCCCCGCCTTTATCCGCCCTCAGTTTGAGGAGGGGCGCGGACCGTTTCGGTGGGTTGCGCTGTCCGGTGACCCGAACGACATTCTGGCGACGGACCGGAAGGTCCTGGAGCTTTTCCCCGAGGACCACAAGCTCAGGCGTTGGATCGAGATGGCCGAAGCCCGCGTGCCGTTTCAAGGTCTGCCTGCCCGCATCTGCTGGCTTGGCTACGGGGAGCGGGCCCGGTTTGGGCTTGCCATCAACGAGATGGTGCGTCGGGGCGAGCTCCGCGCCCCCATCGTGATTGGCCGCGACCACCTCGACGCGGGGTCTGTCGCCTCCCCCTATCGCGAGACGGAGGGCATGCGGGACGGAAGCGACGCCGTGGCCGACTGGCCCATCTTAAATGCGCTCGTCAATACCGCCGCTGGTGCGAGCTGGGTCTCGGTGCATCACGGCGGCGGCGTCGGGATAGGCTACTCCCTTCATGCCGGGATGGTCGTCGTCGCAGATGGAACTGAACTGGCGGCCGAGCGTCTCCGACTGGTCCTCACGACCGACCCGGGCATGGGTGTCGTGCGGCACGCGGACGCGGGCTACGAAAAAGCCATCCGGGTGGCGCGCGAGCGCGGCGTCGACCGGGCAGGGCCGCTATCCACCGAACAGGATGCGTGACCCCCGTCGAGGCACGCCCAGATGGGTTGAGGAGAGCCACCAATGGGGTGCCACCGCTCGGCACCGTCTCTGAGGGGCGCTCGCGAATCGCCGGGATACCCTGGCGCCGGTCGAAAACCACCCGGCGACCCCAGATCCGGCTGCTTCATGCGAGTCGGAGCCAGGGCCCGGCGCGCGCACTCCCCGTTCGACCTCGCGCCGAATCTGGTCCGCCCGCTATCGCGGCGGGTGGAGCTGGCCCGAAAGACCCTGTCCATGCATGGGCGCCGCCGTAGGTCACCCCCGTCAATCCGTCGGAGCTCGTTTGGAGCGCACCCGGCATGGTTCTTTCCGGGGGTGGGTAGGCTCAAGGCCGGCCGTTCCCGTATCCCATCGGGCTGATGCGTCGGGCTGTTGACAGCCCTCGATACCGTCGGCGGGAACGTTGTCGACCCGCTCCGCGGATGGCGTGTTTGTTGGAACCGCATGGGCCCCCCCTGGCCGAAAGGCGAGGCATCAGTCTCGCGCTCACCCAGGAGAACATGGCCTGGCATACCGTTCCACTCGGGCTGATGCGGTCAAGAGAAGGGGCCGCCTTTGGTGGTTCGGGGCCGGCAGCCGTGCCCACAGGGGGATCTCGGAAGATAATCGGTATCTGGTAAGCTGTTCCGGGATGGGGCGGCAAGTCGTCCCCGGGCCTCGGTCCCGCGAACGGAGGAACGAACGACGCGATGAGTGCAACGGGCCTCGTGGGTCGTGCCTGGCAACTTTTGTGGAAGAACCCCGGCGTCTTCAACCTCGTGTTCTGGAGTCTCATGCTCTCGCTCTTAACCGAACTGGTGCTGCAGACGCGGCTCGCGGCCGACTTGCCGGCGGTGTTGACGCACCCGTCCCTCTTGACCTCGGCCCGTCTGGCGCATCTGAAGTTTCCGCCCGGCGGGGCGCTGAAGCTTGGTCTCTTCTTTGCGACGGTGCTTCTCATCGTGACGCCATACCGCCTCGCGGGTCTCTACGGGGGCGCCTTCCAGGTTCTCGGCAAGCGGCCCACGGTGGGGCAGTGGCTCGTCTTTTTCCGGGTCGGCTGGACGATGTTCTGGCGCGGGTTCGCCGCCACTCTGGCCGGTATCGCAATGGCGGTCGTGCTCCTTCTCCTGCTTGTGGGGCTGGCCGTCGCGTCCTCGGCCCTGGGGGCGGCGGGAAGCCTTCTCCTCATCCCATGGATGGTCGCCGTGCTGTTTGCCGTCACCCTCGCCCTGATGGGGCTTGGCGCGATTATGGCCAATGACCTGGCTGCGGGGCAGGCGGTGGTCTTCGCGCTTCGCTGGGCTTCGGGCCGCATCGGCTTTTGCATTCTCTTTGGCCTGCTTCTCATCGGCGTCTTCGCGGTGGGGTTCTTCGTGCTCTTGACCCTTGCCCGGATCCCGTTTTTCGGCGCCATCTTTCTCTTGCTCGGCCTGTGGGTTATGAGTGGCTTTATCGCCGTGCTGCCGGCCGCTCTCTATCAAAGCTCGCCGCCAGTGCAGTCGTAACCCCGAGGAACCTGAGACACCTGCTCACGGCGCCCGCCGGTTCCTGAAAGCGGCGGGCGGCCAGGGACAGATAGGGCGACGGTCATGGCGCACCTAGTCCTGACCGGCCCGCTCGATGCCAGATAGGCCTCCGGGTTGCGGCTTCGTCCGGGTGTTTGCGCCTCG
The DNA here is from genome assembly GCA_021797815.1 of Bacillota bacterium. Lineage (GTDB taxonomy): Bacteria > Bacillota > Sulfobacillia > Sulfobacillales > JAIMBI01 > JAKATP01. Next base: position 26,713 of record JAJZYZ010000007.1, on the reverse strand, counting down.
TACTCTCCGCGTTGTCCCGGTCACCGACCCCCCAGCGCTCACACAGGTCTGGCGACTTCCGACCCGGGCGCCTCCCTGGCCCTTCGTCAGATAACGAGGCCGTTTCGGATCTGCCGTTCTTACGCCGCGACTTCGCGGAAGCTCAGCTCGATCGCCACGCGGCGAACGTCGGCAGGAAGACACCCGACGAAGGCGTCTTCGGGCACTTTGAATCCTGTTTCGCTCCGTAACGGACGGGCGGGACGCATTGAGGGAAGGGCGCCCATGCGGCGGCTGCCCGAGCCCGATCCCGAGGAAGAGCAGGGTGTCCTCGGCGATCAGAGGCCGTGAATCCCTTGGGTTCCTATCGAAAGCGCGTACGGGGCTCGACGCGACGTGAACGGGAGGGGCTTTCGACCGTGCCGACGAAGCCCGGCGAGAGGAGGTATTGGTTGGTCCCGGACGTCCTGGCTGAAGGGCTCCAAGTGATCTTTGTCGGCTACAATCCGGGCCGGGCCAGCGAGGAAGCGGGCCATCACTTTGCCGGTCCGCAGAATCTGTTCTGGCCGCTTCTCTATGAGGCGGGGCTCACGCCGCGCCGCCTTCGTGCCGAAGAGGACCAGGAGCTCCTGCTGTACGGAATTGGCATCACGAACCTCGTTTCGCGTATGACGCCGTCGTCCGCCGATCTCACGGACGCGGAGAAGGCGGCCGGGGCGCAGCGGCTTGGTGGGAAGCTCGGCCAGCTGAAGCCCCGGGTGGCCTGTTTTCTCGGCAAGGACATTTACCGGGCCCATGCGGGAATCGCAGGCGGGCGGGTCGTGGCGTGGGGCGTGCAGGAGGCGATCATGATACCGGGTGTCCGAGACTACGTGGCGCCCAATCCGAGCCGGCGGTCCACAATCCCGTACACTGTACGGCTCGCGACGATGAAGGAGCTCTCCGGTCTTCTCACGTACGATCGCTGAGGGTCAGGAACTGGATACGACAACGATGACAGCCACCGCCAGGACCAGCATGATGCCCAGGCGGAGCCACAGCATCATCGAGGTGTGCAGGAGGACCACCAGGGCCGCTACGCCGACCGCGAAGGAGCCGGCACGCACCAGCCAGAAAAATGGGCCGGGTCCGGATGGTTTTGGGGATGGCATGTCAGTGCTCCATTCACGAAGCGATTCCCAGGCTATAACGCCCACGATCCCGCAGGGGTTCCACAGGAGAGCGAGGCGAGCCGACGCTATAATGGACGCGGGAGCAGACATCGAGACGGCAAGAGTACGTGAGCCCGAGAGGAGGAGAGCATGCCGCAGGAAACCGAGCACCTTGTGGAAGTAGGCAGGCCCTGCCCCGACGTGGCGCTCACCACCGAAATGGGTGTGATGCGGCTTCGGGATTTCCGGGGTCGGACTCTCGTTTTGTACTTTTATCCACGTGACATGACTCCCGGATGTACGACCGAGGCCTGTGACTTTCGGGATCACTGGAGTGAGTTCCAGGGCCTGGGCGCCACGATCGTCGGGGTCAGCACCGACTCCCTGTCCAGTCACGCCCGGTTTGTTGCCAAGCACCAGCTTCCGTTCGTGCTGGCAAGCGACCCGGAGGCGGAGGCCGCGCGCGCGTTTGGCGTGTACAAGGAGAAAGTGCTCTACGGCAAACGCTCCATGGGCATCGAGCGATCTACCTTTATCATCGACCGGGACGGCATCGTCCGGGCCGAATTTCGCAAGGTGAAGGTGGCGCCGCATGTGCAGCAGGTACTGGACTTTGTCAAATCCCTCTGAAGAAGTCCCGTCGCGGTACCGGGTGCGACGGGTGCTGGATGCACTCGCGGGCCTGTATCCGGACGCGCGCACGGCGCTCCGCTTCGAGACGCCTTGGCAGCTTCTGGTGGCCACCATTCTCTCCGCCCAATGTACCGACGTTCGGGTGAATATCATTACGGAGCGCCTTTTTCAGCGGTATCCCGATGCGAGGAGTCTCGCCACCCTGTCTGAAGAGGAGATAGCCGGCCTCATACGGGACTGCGGACTGTTTCGATCGAAGGCCCGCTATCTGTCCCAAACGGCTCGGATCGTGGTGGAGGAGTACGGCGGGGACGTTCCCCCGTCCATCACACACGCGGAAATGACCAGGCTGCCCGGTGTCGGGCGCAAGACGGCAAACGTGGTCCTGTCCAATGCGTTCGGCGCGGACGCGCTGGCGGTCGACACCCATGTCTTTAGGGTGGCGCATCGCCTTGGCTGGAGCGCGGCCCGCGACGCTGACCGGACGGAGGCCGACCTGACCCGCCTGATTCCCCGCCGGGAGTGGTCGCGCGCCCACCACTGGCTCATCCTGCACGGGCGGCAGGTCTGCCACGCGCGCCGGCCGGCGTGTGGTCGGTGTGCCGTCGCCCGCTGGTGTCCGGGACGCGAGGACGCCGTATCGTCGACGGCTCGGGGGCAAGGAGGAGGCCTACGTGAAGGTTCTGGTTCTGGTGGACGATCTTCTCTTTCGAAGTCGCATTGAAGCCCACCTGAAGCGTCTTGAGGCCCCGTATGCGGTGGCCTCGCCGTGCTCTGCCGGCGAGGCGCTGGTACGCGAAAAGCCCACGCACGTCGTGGTCAACCTGGCGGAGGCGAACACCGACGCCCTCGCGGCTCTCAAAACCTCGGACGCCCGGGTTCTGGGGTTCGGCCCGCACGTCGACCGCGAACGCTTCCTGGGCGCCCGTCAGGCCGGGGCGCAGGTGGTCGCCAATTCCATGCTGGAGCATCGCCTAGAGCCGTGGCTCGCCCGCGGGGAGAAGTAAAGGTGCTGGCGCTGGTGCTGTCGGGCGGCGGAATCTATGGAGCGGCGCATGTCGGCGTGCTGGCGGCCCTGGAGGAGTTAAACATCGTGCCCGACATCGTGGTGGGCACATCGTCCGGGTCGCTTGTGGGTGGGGTATATGCCGCGGGCCAGCCAGTGGACACGTTGGTGAGGCTCACCCGGGCGCTTACGGCGCGGGACGTGCCGCTCGACTGGCGGTCGATCCTGGCGGCCATCATCCGTCGGCGGCACCTGCCGGACCGGCTCTTGAATCCGGCGCCCCTGCTGAAAAAAGCCGAAGATTTGGTGGGCTCGATGAGCGTGCGCGAGGCTCCGATCCCCTGCTACATCACGGCCACATCCCTGACAGCGCGCCGCGTGATTGTCTTCGGGCCGCCTCTAGAGGTCGACCCCCTTTCAGAAGATGCGTTGAAGCTCCTGCCGTGGCCGGAAGACGTCCCCATCATGACGGCTATGGCGGCCAGCACGGCCGTCCCCGGTCTGTTTCGCCCGGTGCGGTTGAAGGACCACTGGCTGGTAGACGGCGGTGTTCTCGACGACTACCCCCTTGACGTCGCCGTGCTGGCCGGAGCAACCCGGATCATCGGCGTCTACATCGAAGACCGAGGAACTAAGCTGGACCAGTTCGCCGCACCGCACATCATCAGCACCGCCGGCTCCAGCCTGAATATTCTCCTGAACGACTCAGCGTGGGTACGCCGGCACCTCGTGGCGGAACGGTTCGGCACCCCGCGGGTGGAGATCCCGATCCCGGTGACCGGGATGTCGCTGAGCGATTTCCACCTGATCCCGACGCTCATCGACCTTGGTTTGAGCCAGACCCTGCGGCTCCGGGAACCCCTTCGCAAGCTCGCTGCCGCCTGAGTCTCGAAACCACGCGTCCCCGGCCTTCCCTGCGCCTGGTGTCTCCGGCCACGGCAGGGGGAACCGGGGTAGAAGGACTCCTTGCCGGGGTCTCCCTGCTCCGGTGGAATGACCCTCCGGCGAATGACGAGCAACGTGACAATACTGTCTTTTGGGCCGATTCCGAGCGGTCCTGACCTTGTTGCCGTGCCGGCGTCGATGTCCCGGGTGCGTGGGGGTCGGACCGAAAGGCGTGGCCGGGGAGGAAGTCTCTGGGACAGGCGTGGGACGGGGTCGGATCCGTTCAGGGATTTCCCGAGTTCAGTAAGGTCAACGAAGGGGACCGCGGGGCCGAGTCACCATGAGTTGCCCTAACGCCACCTTGGGAACTTTCGGTGCCGGGGTTCCTGCTCCTACAAGAACGCTCGGCTACATCGGCAGGATGCGGGATGAGTCGGGCATCGGCCGCTGCGTACACCTTGTCGACGGTCACCAAATTCCACCCCCTGAGCCTCGCGGTGCGGGAGGCATTTCTTATATCGCCGAGTAGTTTGGAAGTCCTCGCCGTTGGCCCGAGCGACTGTATTGGGAATTGTGGCCGCCTTCGGATGACGGGATCATCGCTCGCTCGTGAAGGTAACCCAAACAGTTCCAGGAGCCACTTGCGACAAGAGCAATCCCCACACTGTCGTCCACCCCGTTAGGACCACGATGCATACGCCCCAAGTTGCATGGGCCCCCATGCCCGTCATCGCGTATGCAAACGGTGTCCAGTACATGAGTGGTGGGCCAGACGTCGCGCCAATGATAAGAAGGCCCGCAAGCAAAAGTCCCGTTCGGGCATCGCCAAGGAACCGCTGGCTCGCTACCAGTGGCCCCGCTGTCGCCCACAACCCAGCGGCGAACAATGCCAGGTCGAACCACGGGATGCTGATATCCCCCCCGCGCAGGGCGGCTAGAGCCGTGGCGGCGACCGTCAGCCCGATCACCCAGGCGACCGCGAGCAATCCACTCGCCATGAGCTGGGCCATGGCCCACCGACCCGGAGCAATGCCGCGTATCCGCTGAAGGGCCACGACGTCCCGTGCACCGACACTGGTTACAATCTGACCCACCGTCCATACGAACAACGTATATTCGAATAGCCATAGCCACGGAGTTCCCAGGCGCCCTTGAACGTCGGCCCCTTGCCTGTAAGGGCCGCCGAAGAGGATCAGGGCCGGCGGATGGTGAAGGGCACTCCAACCCACTACGGCAGCCGTCAGAACGCCGATGGCGGATACGGTCCTCCCGTGTCGCCCACGCCAGACCGCTGACCAGACGATGGCCCAGGGACGAGTCATATGGGCCATTCGCGCCGCTGGGCGATGGCCATCCCTACTACCGCGCCGACGAGCGTCAACGCCAGGCCGTACTCGACCGTCCACGAAAACGGAATCCCGCCCCCGTCCGTTGCGAAGTGAGTGAGGTAGACAAACTGATCTCCCGGTCCCCAGGGAAAAATCGAGGCGAGGCCCATCTGCACTAACACGTATTGCCCCAGCACGACGACCCAGATGAGCGCGAGGGCAGACCATTGGCTCTTCATCAGGAGCGTGGCCGCCCGCGCCAACACGGCAAGGAGCCAGAGCCCCAGTGCCAGAAGGCCCAACATCTCGAGACTGACCGTCCACGGTGGCGTGCTGTGCAAGGTCACCAGCAGCCGAGTCGACCCCACCGCTAGGCGACTTTGTGCGAGGGCACTCCAGGTGAAAGCAAACGGCAGCTCCGCCAAGCCCAGCCCGAACGTTCCGGCCCCAATGGCGAGGCCGTAGAGTCCGGCGGCTGCTCCCAAACCCAATATGTCCGTCCCCCACCAGCTGCGGCGGTTACGGAGCCGCAGACACAAAAGGTGTTCCCAAGACCTGTTCATGTCACGACTTGTCCCGATTAAAAATGCGGGCGCGGTGAGCAGTGCGAAAGTTTGTACTGTGATCCCGCCAAATACCAGTGGATCCCATGCATTCGCACCACCATGCAATCGCAAGGGGCCCACGTTGATCAGGCCGGCCGCGGCGTTGCCGGCCACCACCGCCAGTAACGGGAACCATCGCCAACCTCCCAGTACGAGCCGCAGGGATGTCCCAAATCCTCCGCGTATCATAGATCGACGGCCCCGCTCGTCCTCTGATACCTCATCGCCGAGGCCCCGATCATATGGTTCTCCCCGGAACAGCCGCAGATGTCGCGCACACGATTGTGGCGCTCACGTCACGCATCCCTCGTGGCCCTGGTTACCTCTGTCAACCGACGAACCTCCTCCCTCCTCCGCCTGACCTGGCACGACAAGCGAGATGTCGGCCGGCACGAGCCTCCCATCCGTCATCCGCCACACCTCGCCGCAAATACGGGACATCTGAGCCAGGTCGTGACCAGCCAGTATGATCGCCGCACCGCCCCGCTGCGCCTCCGCGAGCCAGGTCGCGAGCTGGGCAACCCCGTCGGGATCCAAGCCGTTCGTGGGTTCGTCGAGCAAAAGTACGTCGGGGCTCTCCATGAGTGCCTGCGCTAGGCCGAGGCGCTTCTTCATCCCTTGGGAGTAGTGTCCCACGCGCCGACGGCTTAGAGGGTCGAGGCCAACCTTCTCCATCCATCCCCGGACTGCCGCGGATTTCAGTTGCCCGCGCACAGCCGCCAACATCAGTAGGTTGTCGAGCCCAGTGAGGTTGGGGAGCAGTCCCGGGGGTTCGAACAGCACCCCGACGGAAACAGGCAGCACGGCCCAGTCGTCGGCGAGGTTCTGGCCCCCTAATGAAATGGATCCACGGGTGGGCCTCGCCAACCCGGCGACGAGACGCAGCAACGTCGTTTTCCCCGTTCCGTTGGCACCCACCAGGCCGATCATCTGTCCAGAAGCCACGGTGAGGGATACATCATCCAGTACCGTCGTCGCGCCGTAACGTTTCGCAACGTGCTCGACTTGAATGCTAAGCGGCATATCCATCTCCCGTTTTGCTGCCGTCGTATCCCTCAATGCCACTCTCGCCGATAGGGCCAGTCGCGGATTCGTATCCGCCACCACATGACGGCAATCAGCGCTCCCGCTGGTACGATCCAGTACACGGCGATAGTCACCGGAAGGTGTGTATAGTTCACGAGGTAACCTCCCACCATCTCGGATGGAATCCACGCCGGCCATCCAACAAGCTGCAAGATGACGTCTCCCGCCAGAAAGACCGCGATCGCGATGACTAACACCACCAACCGTCTGCGCACCCATACCGCCGCCAACGTGGCGATCCCTGCGATGACCGCCGTCGCCAACACCACCACACCCATCGCCAACAGCACGTAGAGTACCGGCGCGTGCCAAAACAGCGACGGCCAGACGAAGGGCTGATACTCCCGCCCATACACTCCCTGATGGGTGTATGCGACGGGACCCTGACTTCCCAAATACGGAGGCAAGGCGACCGGATACAAAGCCGCCCCCAAAACACTCGATAGGATAAGCCCGGTGAACATGGTGGCCGCGGCCGCCGTGCTGTTGCCCACGAGACGGCCCCATAGGTACCCGGGCCAACCGGCCCGAACCAGGAAGTGGGCGTCGGCGCCCGTGGCACGGTCGACCGCCAGCGAATCACCGTTTGGCAGCACCGCCAGGACTGGCACCATCAAGTAGAGGAGCGCATTCGGACTGGCTCCCAGTCCTGACAGCATGGCCTGGTACGCGTTGAAGTACGCGGCAGGGTGGGGCCCCATCAACACCTTCTCAGCTCCGTACTGGGCGAAGGACAGAGCCATGATCGCCACGACGAGGGCAAGCGAGACCCACACGCCCATCCCGTGGAGGGCTCGTCTCCAGTCAAGACCTACCATGCGACCGGTCACGTTCTCACCTCTCACGATGTCGAGTACTTCCCCCAGACGGAAAAATCCCCCGGGCCACGGTGTCCGGGATCGAGCCGGAATGACCACGATGTCTACAGACTGTTCTGGTCGCCGGTTCGTAATATCCGGAAAGCTATATCTGGTTGAACCGCGAGTCGTAAATTGGCTGAGCGAGCGCCTAATCGACGCCGACCGTGTCCACCTGCTGGCTCCGATGTGGTCTTTCGCATGACAGCGACACCGTTTGACAGCATAGGCCGACGGATGCTGGCGTAGTAACACCTCGCGTGGCCTTTCGGCTCACCAGGTGCGACGGCCGTCAACATTCCCGCGACCTACCGTGACACTCCGGTGATTTGGTACCCGCATTTGTCACACGCGACTTTCCCGGTTCGTCATCCGTAGGGCCAAGAGTTACTAGCACAACGTATCCCTTGGCCCTACGTGCGGCACCTTGACCGGGGGGCAACCATCCGAGCTTACGGGTTCCACGTCCCTTCTACGGTGGTCTTGATGAGATAGTCGCTCCCAGACTGGGCCTCCAGCTTCACGCTGTAACCATCTTTGAGGTACTGCGACGACCCTGTGAGGTCAACCTGCTGGTCGTTTGGGCTAACGGCATAGAAGGGGGTAAGTTGGGAGTAGTCCTCGTAGGCCACCGCATACCAGATCGTCCCGCCACCGGATTCGTAAGACTTCTTCAGATACGCGGTGGGCGCATGATACATCGTTCGCGTTTGAATACTCCACACATCGCCGCCCAGGATCGGAACGCTCATGTCATAGCTGTACCACGATGAAGCCATCGCCACACCAAGTCCGGCCAGGAAGAACCCGGCCGCAAGACCCGCCGCTCAAGCCCATCGCTTTGAACTTGTCACGACTTACTACACCTCCAAACGCCGTATGAGTTCGGCGAAAGTACGCAAATCCCTCTTTAAGGTGGGTTACCCAGCCAATTGGGAGAATCCGTAGCCATCCTCTGTGTCTCGGTTCCTCCCATCAATGAACCACAGAGAAGCCAGGCGCTAAAACGGCCGGTCCGTGGCTGTGGGAGATCCAACAGTGGCGGCAGTCGTCCGTCCTATCCTTAGACGACTGGGAGCCGCCGGCGTTGACAGGGGAGTACAGCCGCGACCGCCTTGAGGTGCTGGACGAGCGACATCTGGTGTGCGCCGCGGCGACAGGCGGGCAGGTACCTGTTACCGAGCGATCGAGCCGTTTCCGCGACGGCACGCTCGGAGAAGCGACTCTCGACGGGCTGGCGCACCAAGCCGCGCCCTGGCGTTAACCGATCTTTGTCAATAAGGGGCAGGTAAACCGACCCTGCATCCTACAAGAGACTCGGCGGACGGGAGATACGGGCCTTACTGAGACTCCAACTGAAACCGCCGAGGAGGGAAATTTGTCGGGCCATGGTCACGCACCTCTTCCCCGCCTTCCCATCAAGGTGGATGTCAGTCTAGATCTCGGACACCGCGAATGGGGATCCCCTCCCATCAATCCATTCGAGGTGAGCATCGTGGCGGGACTACGATACCGCGAGGAGTTTAAGTAGCAAGCCCTGGCCTTGGCGGCGCGGAAGGAAAAGCCGGCGACGCAGATCGCCCAGCAACGCGGCATCCCCCGCAAGACGCTCTACACGTGGATGGAGGCCGCCCGGCAGCGTCCCGGCGAGCCCTTCGTCGGCCGGGGACGGCTACCGGCGGAGGGTCAGCCGCTGCGGGACCTCCAACGGCAGGTGCACCGCCGGCAAGAGGAGAACGCGACCGTAAGAAAAGCGGTGCGCCTCGTCACCAACGACCCGAAGTGAAATACCGGTTCATCCAGGATCATCGCGGCCCCTGCTCGGTCACGAGGATGTGCGACGTACTTCAGGTCTCCCGCAGCGGGTTTTATGCCTGGCGCGATCGCCCCGTGAGCCCCACGCGGACTCGGCGGCAGGCCCGCATCGCCCAGATCCAGGCCGTGTGCGAGCAATCAGGCCGGCGGTAGGGGAGCCCGAAGATCACCGCGCAACGGCGACGGGCGGGCGATCGGATGAGCCGGAAGACCGCGGCGCGCCCGATGGCGCAGCATGGGTGGCGATCCCGCGTGGTGCGGCGCGATAAGGCCACCACCAATTCGCGCCATCCCCTTCCGGTGGCGGACAACGTGTTGGCCCAACCGTTCGTGGCCACGCGGCCCCACCAGGTCTGGATGGCCGCGGTCACGGATGGCCCGACCGATGCAGGATGGTTGTATGGGGCGAGCCGCGAGGACCTCGACACGCGCAAGATCGTGGGCGGGGCGGCGGGCGCCCGGATGACGCAGGAACTCGTACTCGCCGGGCTCGACCAGGCGGCGCAGCGCTATCGCCCGGCGGCCGTCGTCCCTCACCACTCGGACCGCGGCAGCCAATATGCGGGGCATGCGTACCCAGCCCGGTTGGCCCGGTATCCCGTGGCGGGACGCATGAATCGCAAAGGCCACGGCTGGGACAATGCCGGCATCGAGTTCTGACACAACCTGTTGAAGAACGAGTGCGTGTACCTGCACCACTTGCCGACCCGGGCCGACGCGACGGTGACGATCTTCGAGGTCCATTGAGATCTTCTATAACCGGGAACGGCTACATGGCGCCCTGGGTTACCGCACGCTCGCGGCAGTCGAAGCAGAGAGCGTGGCCTAGTCTCGACCCCTTTCAGGGTGTCCAAATTCTTGGTTCAGATCCAAGTTTCCCGGGGGCGTGCAGCGGCCTGGCCGACCGAGAGCGATGGCGCATCCCGCGAACGCAAACGCGTGCTGGGAAGATCCGCCGCTTCGGGCCGTGGTTCTTCTACTCGGTCCGGTTTGATAGCAGGGTAAAAGCGTCCCTGTTGACCCCGGCGGCCATACCGGCGTGCCGCCGAAGCCCGATGCCCGCGGGTCGGTCGCGCAGGAAGAATCTGGCCTCCTCACCTCAATCATGAGAAAAGCCGCGGCGGAGACCCTCTGGTCGGGGTGGGTCGGCCGGCAGAGGGGTTTCCGGTCTCTGCTATGATCGGCCGGGGAGAAGGAGTGCGGCTGATGAAAGAACCCGCGGTGTTACACCCTGCCGGAATTCGCCGCCCTGGCTTCGGAGCTCTTCTGGCTGCACTGCTGGTGATTGTGGCGGTCCTTGCGCTTTTGGTCCTGAAGTATGAGGCTTCGCGCAGTCCGGTCAATAACGTGAAGCCGGCTCTTGCGATGGGGTCAGGCGCCGTCGCCGGCCCTCTCTCCCGCGTCACGGCGGCACGCGATGTGCTGACCTTCGTGCCTTCCGGCGACGCCGCCTCCCTGGAACACGCGATGTGCGACGCCACCGGAACGGCGGCCTGTTCCCCGACCCGGTTTCCCGGGCAGGTGGCGGTCCGGGCGGTGTCAGGCAGTCGCTTTCTGGTTACCATTGTGCTTCGGGTGAACGTGCGTCGCCTTCTGGCGGGCGGGGAGATTTCTCTGGGAAGCCTCCCGGGGTCCTCGAGTTTGAAGACGGGCAAGCTCGCCGTTTCCACCGACAACAGCATTTACGGAGTAGCCATGAATCCGTCCACCCATGAGGCCGTGTTCCGATACTATATCGCGCGGTCGGGGCTCAAGGTGTGGGCGCTCAACTGGAATGCGCTCGGCGCGATCAGTCAGAACGCCTCGCTTCAGTAAGCCGGGGTGACAACGAGTGAATACGCGCGTGCAGGATTGAGACAGGAGGCGACTCTTGAAAGCGACGGCGCTCGACCATATCGTTCTTGAAGTGCGCGACGTTGACCGTTCTCTGGAGTTCTATCAAGGCTTGCTGGGAATGCCCGCCGAGCGTCTCGAGGCGTTTCGACGAGGGGAGGTGCCGTTTTCATCGGTCCGTCTGGGAGGACTCCTCATCGACCTGTTTGTAAGTGCCGATCCCGGACCCGGGCCCAATCACTTCTGCGTTGAAGTGGATGCGACGGCCACACAGATGGTGGCGGACCTGGACGCGGCAGGCGTCCCTCATACGGAGCCGGGCCGGCGCTTTGGGGCCCGCGGCGACGGCACCAGCGTTTACGTCCACGATCCGGACGGCCACCAGGTGGAAATCCGGACGTATCGCTGAGGCCAAAAACGCTGTCCGCGCCGCTCACCCGTCGTCGTCAAGCCGGCGCTCCGCCATTTTGACGGTGCGCGGGCGCTCCACCCAGCAGTGAAACTGATAACGGGGCTCCGTGCGAAACCCTAGACGCTGGCACCGAAAGAAGGGACGCCGGTTGGTCTCAGGTGTCACCACCCGGGCGATGTGCACACATGTGGCACAGTGTTGCCGGAGCTCCACGACGGGCCCAACCCCTTTCGGCGTTTCGTCGCCAGGATAGTCCCCCGGCGCATATCGGGCAACGGATGGGGTGTGCGACAATGACTCGGCCGATGCTGATCGGGAGGGGTTCGCGATGCCACAGCGCGACGGCGACAGACCCACAGGCCTTGGCCGTGCCGACCGGGGCCTTAGCCAGACGGAGCTTCCCGGCGCGGAGGGGTACCTCGAAGCCATCTTCGTGCTGGCCACAGAAGGCGGGCGTGTCCGTGCGGCCAGGGTGGCCGAGTATCTGGGCGTGTCAGCCGTCAGCGTGTCGAAGAGCCTCCACCGCCTGGAGAAAGCCGGCGTCGTACAGAGGCGCACGCCTGAGGTTCGATTGACCGACGAGGGATGGCGGGAAGCGGCCCGGGTGGTTCGTCGGCACCGGCTCGTGGAGCGCTGGCTCGCCGACGGGCTGGGACTCGGGCTTGTCGACGCGCATCGCGAGGCGGAGCGTCTCGAACACGCTTTTTCCAGCACGGTTACCGAGGCGTTGTGGGAGAAGCTGGGGCGGCCCGCCACCTGCCCGCACGGGAACCCCATTCCGGATCTGACCGGATCGCTGCCACCGCTGACCCCGGCAGTCCCGCTTTCGCAGGTGACGGCGGGTGTAGTCCGGGTCGATCGTCTCTACGAGCAGCTGGAGGGGCTTGAGGACATGCTGGCATGGGCCGAGAGCCACGGATTGATCCCCGGCCACACCGTGGAAATTTGCCGGGAGCGCGGGCGCACCTTCGTCAGATACCCCGCCGACGGTCCTCAGACCGAAGTGCCCGAGGCGGTGGCAAGCCGCGTGCTGGTCGTCGAGACCGGCCGGTGAGCCCGCCGGCCGCGCACACCATAAGCCTCGGGCTGACGGTCTTACTTGGCGAAGGGAAAGTCGAAGGCGAGAACCTCGCCGCCCTGCCGGGCTGTCCACTGCGAAAAAGCCTGATGGACCGGGTGTGGAGTGTAGGCGGCCAGCTCAGCCGGGGTTTCAAAAGCCATTACAAGGCCAAGGTGGTAGCCGCGGGAGCGTCCGCTTATATCCCAGCCCCAATGGAAATCCCGGATGCCGGCAATGCCCGTGGCGAAGGGGTGCAGAAGCTCCTCCGCCTCTTCCTTGAAACCTGGCCGCTTTGGCTCGGGGTATTTGATGAGGGCGACGTGCTGGATCATGCATACGCATCCTTTCGTCGGTCCGTCGAGTCCTGACATGCAGTCATTCGGCGCGGCAGGCCCCTGTCCTGCGCACAAGATGAACGCTCGCGCTCACTTCGGGATGATGTACGGGAGAGACGGATCGGCCGGGCGACCGAATCTGTCCAGTGCCTCCGCGACGGCAGCGGCGGCCTGTGCCGCCAGTTGGCGCTGACCGCGCGCCAGGGCATCGAGGAGGCACTCCAACTCCGGCATGGCAGACGCGGCTTCGCGCCACACAGTGCGGCTGCCGGTATACGGCGTCGGCCAGACAAGCGCCACTCTCATCGCAGAGATGCGTGCGTACGCGCCCGCTGCGAGAGCAAAACCGGCCGGGTCCGACCGTGTATAGGTGCCCGCACTCTTGCGGCATACGCACGCGCAGACCAAGAGCTCTGTGCGAGCGCGTCGGCGAACGCCTGCGGCGGGATGGGGAGGGCGGCCCCGCGCACGCGGTCGAACAGGCCATCCGGGTCCCAAAGCGCCTTCGGGTGGAGGTGGGCATCACCTTCCATCGCCCACTCCTGCGTAACGCGGACGGCCGCCTTCAGCATGCGTTCCACCGATACGACATCGTGCTCGACCTGGATCCCTTCCACGATGGGACGCACCGTCACCGGCTTCTCGGACGGATCTGCCCGTACGCTGAGCGCCCGATCGGAGTCCCCGTCGGCAGCTTGGGGCGCCACCGGGCCTTAGGCCGCCACGGCCAGAAGACGGTCATACAACTGCGACTGAAGCCGGCCCACCATCTCGCAGCCCAGCCGGAGCCGCCTTTCTTGCTCGTCGACGCTGATGACGGCCGTGTCACCTTCCACGTCGTGCGTCACGACGGACCGGACCGAGTTCGGGCGCAGACCGCGGCACCTTCGGCTCTGTCTTCGCGTCTAGCGGAAGCAGGTCGGGCATAGTCCCGGCGGGCTGGCCACTGGCCGTCGCGGGCGCCGGAGGGAAATCAGGCCCTCACGGCCAATATGTCCTCGGGGACAATGGCGCCGCCTGCTATGCGGCGTACGCTCATCCTGGATCGCGGAGCGACAGGAAGAGGGCGCAGGGATGAAAACGTACAGGCGGGAGCGACAGACATGGTCGGATCGGGCTCCGGCGGGCGACGGGCTTCGTGTCGTCTCGGCAGGGCTGCTTCTGGCCTGGGGCGTCTCTCTGGGCTTGTCGGGCCTGGGTCTCGGGCATACGCTCGCGGCCCGGTACTTCAATTATTACTGGGCGCTGCCGTTTTTGCTCTACGGGCTCATCGGGCTCTTGTGGCCCCGGATGGTCCGCCTCGGGTTCGTGCTGTCGGCCTTCGTCGTGGTGGGGAGCGTCTTGCTTCTCCTCCAGCACATCCCGTTCGCGGGACTTAACCTGAGTTCGCTGGTGGCGGCCGGTGTCCTGGTTTTAGTGGCGGCGCTAGTTTTCACGCGCAAGAAGGGATGGTGGTGGTGGTGAGGATGAGTGGACTCGGCCGCCATTATCACGTCGTGAGCGGACGCTGGCTGCTCGGACTGGCACTCCTCACCTGGGGCGCCACCCTGGCGGTCGGGGGTCTCGGACTCTCCGGGGCTCCGGTTGGACGTCTCATCGATGTCTATTGGCCGCTTATCTTCATGGCCTGGGCAGTGGCGGGCATCGTCGAGTCTCTCGTCCGCGGGCGCGGCGGTCAGATGCTGTACCTGCTCGTGCTGGTGGTGGCGGCGGCGTTCCAGGCGAGCCATCTACACATCGGGCACCTGCACGGATGGACCATCTTCTGGGCTGTCGTCATCCTGGCCGTCGGCCTGGAGGCCCTGACCCGTCGGCGGTCCCCCTCGTGGCGACGGCATGGAAACTGGCCCTTTGACCGGCACGATTCGCACGGCTTTCCTATCGGGGATCTCGACGTGGGCGGGACCACCATCGAGGCGGACGCAACACAACACGGGGACGGAACCAGCGGGCCCCGGCAGCACACGCTCCTCATCGGCGATATCCGCCTCGACCTTTCGGACCAGTACCTGCCCAATGAAGAGACGCGCTACGACCTGTCCGGGCTTATCGGTGACATCACGGTCCTGGTGCCGCACGACCTGCCCGTGCAGGTGGTGGCCGAGGTGCAGGTCGGCGATGTCCGGGTCTTCGGTCAAAAGGCGGACGGGTTCGGGCGCCAGCTCAGTTACCGCACGCCAGGCTACGAGGAGGCCGTGCGCAAGGTGTCGATCGACGCGCATCTGTGGGTTGGAGACATCCGGGTGGAGCGCTTCTAGATGGAGGGGCGGGAGGCCTCAAAAAATCCCGTTTCCCGCCCCGCCCGTCTCGGGATCGACTGGCAGGTAGCCGGGTACGGTCTTCTTATCGGCGCCTTCTCGGCCGCCCTGACGGCGTTTCTTCTCCGGGCCCCCGCCGGAGCCGGGGTTCTGGGAGTCCTGGCAGGGGCCGCGGCGGGCGGTGTGCTCGGGTTCCTGCTGGCCCGAACCCTAAAGCGCGATCTGACCCAGATTGGCATCTACGCGGCGCTCCTGGCCCGGGGTCAGTATCAGGCGCCGGCCTCCCTGGTGGCCGGGACCGGCGAGGCGCGCTATTTGTTCCGCCAGCTCCGTCAGATGGCGGCGACATGGTCGGGCCAGGTGGAGGCACTGCAGCGGCTGGCCGACGAGCGCGCGCATCTCTCTGAGCGGGCGGAGAGGCTGGCCGTTTTGGAAGAGCGTCAGCGGCTCGCCCGGGAGCTTCATGACACCGTGAGCCAGGAGCTGTTCGGCCTGGCGATGCTGGTGGCCGCGACGCGGAGCCTCTTGCCCGAGGACGATACGGAAGTGCGGGCGCGGCTCCGCCAGGTGGAGGAGGGAGCCCGACGGGCCCAGGCCACCATGCGTGGGCTTATCCGCGCGCTGCGGCCGGTCGAGCTCGGGGACAAGCCGCTGTCGGCCGCACTGGACGCGCTTCTGACCGATGTGCGTGAGCGTCAGGGCATTGCGACGGCCATCACCACCACCGGGGAGCGGGAGATCCCTCCCGGCATCGAGGACGCGCTGTTCCGCGTGGCGCAGGAGGCGGTTTCCAACGCGGTTCGCCATGCGCACCCCTCGCACATCTCGGTGTTGCTGGCAGCCGAGAGCATGGGGGTGTCCTTGGCGGTCGAGGATGACGGGGTCGGATTTAGAACAGACGCGGTGGAAGACCACGTGGGATTCAGCACCATGCGGGAGCGGACCGCGGAGATTGGTGCCCGGCTCAGTATCATGGGCGAGCCCGGACGCGGCACCCGTGTCAGCGTGCGGGTTCCGTTGGCGGGCGGCGATGGCAATGCGAGCCAGGAGGTAGATGGCGGATGAACCCGATCCGGGTGTTGATTGTCGACGACCACGCCGTGGTTCGTGACGGACTGTCGCTGTTGCTGCAGGGCGCACCCGGCATCGACGTGGTGGGCACGGCTTCCTCGGGCGAAGAGGGTATCGCCCGCGCCCGGGCGCTCGCGCCGACGCTTATCTTGCTCGACCTTATCATGCCGGGCATGAGCGGTCTTGAGGCGCTGCCGCCCCTGAAGACGGCGCTGCCGGACGTGCGGGTCCTGATGTTGACAAGCTACGTAGACGGGGATCTCGTGGGGCCGGCGGTGCAGGCAGGAGCGGACGGATATCTTTTGAAGACGGCGTCGGGAGACGAGGTGCTGGACGCGGTCCGCGCGGTGGCATCCGGGCGCCGTATCATCGATCCGGAGGCCGACCGGGCGTCGCGCGAGTCGGATCTGGAGGATCTGTCGATGCGCGAGCGTGAGGTGCTGCATCTCGTGGCCGAAGGCTACACCAACGCCGAGATGGCCGAGCGCCTGTCGATCACGGTGCGCACGGTGAAGGCCCACGTCTCAAGCCTCTTGCAGAAGCTTCACCTGAGCGATCGCACGGGCCTTGCCATCTATGCCCTGAAGCGTTCCCGACGGCCGGACCGATGAAAAAGGCGGCCGGACTCGACCGGCCGCCTATCCTGCTCATGCTTCCGTCTTGCCCGGTCTATTCCGGCCATTCTTTAAGACGCGCGCGCGACGGTCTCCAGTTCCACCGACACCTTGACCTGGTCGCCTACCATGAGACCGCCGGCCTCCAGGGCCACGTTCCACATGAGGCCGAAATCCTTGCGGTTCAGGGTGATGGTGCCGGAGAATCCGGCCCGGGTACCGCCCCAGGGGTCCTTGCCCTGGCCGCCTGAGGTGACTTCTACGGTGACGGTCTTGGTCACGCCATGCATGGAAAGATCGCCGGTGGCCTCGTAAGTGTCCGGGCCGGTCTTCTTGATCTCGCGGCTCACAAATGTCATCGCCGGGTACTTCTCCACATCAAAGAAGTCGCCCGTCCGGAGATGCTTGTCACGATCTGCATTACGGGTGTTGACGGTGGCCACGTCGATGCTTAGATGCACGTCGGCGGAGGTGAGATCCGCGGGGTCGCCAACGATGGTGCCGGAGATGCCTTCAAAGTGTCCCTTGACCGATGTGAACATGTGCCGGATCGAAAATTCTGCGGTGCTGTGCGCTTCATCAATATCCCAGGTGGTTTGGCTGGCCATGAGAGCCTCCTCGAAATAGATTACAAAAAAAGAGTACCACGTAAAACGTAAGTCATCAACCAGAAAGTTATCGGTCGCCTGAGGCTTTCCTGAGACAATCCCTGCGATCCTGGTCCGCGCGTTGGCGAGCTTCAAGGTATCGGCTATACTTCCATCGCCCTCTTTCCTTCCGGACGCGGGTCCGGTGGTCTCAAGAGGGGACTGCAGGTAGGGAAAGGAGTTGCGGACGTGGACGAAACACGACCATACATACCGTTGATCGGCGAGGCGGCGCCCGATTTCGAGGCGCCGTCGACTCATGGACCGATTCGACTTTCAGATTTCCGGGGCCAGTGGGTGGTGCTCTTCTCGCACCCGGCAGACTTCACGCCTGTGTGCACCACCGAATTCGTGGCGTTCACCGAGCGGGCCCACGATTTTGAGAAGCGAAACGTCAAACTTATCGGTCTGTCTGTCGACTCCGTAAGCTCGCACCTGGCCTGGCAGGCCAGCATCGAGCAGGCATTCGGGGTCACGATCCCGTTTCCCATTGTGGCCGACTTGAGTCAGAAGGTCGCCCACATGTACGGCATGATCCCGCCCGCCTCGGAGTCGACGGTCACCGTGCGGACCGTCTTCTTCATCGACGACAAGGGCATCGTGCGCGCGCTCATCTACTACCCGCTTTCCCTGGGCCGCAGCATGGACGAGATCCTGCGGGTCGTGGACGCGCTGCAGTTCAATCAGCAGGAAGGATTGTCCACGCCGGCCAACTGGATGCCGGGACAGCCCGCGGTGGTCCCCGCGCCCGTCACCGTGGAGGGGCTCCGCGAGCGCCTGCGGGACTCTGGCGACTCCGCTCAGCGCACCTGGTATCTGAAGCTTCGGGGATAGCGGCCACCCCAAGAACGGCCGGAAGCACTCGATTGTGCTTCCGGCCGTTCTTGGGGTGCGTCGGAGTGGAAAGAGCCGTTTTGGGGCAATTACCTGGAAGCGAATGCCGCGCGGACGTTCCCATGACATAATGAGGCCGGGGTGTCAGCGTGGTCTTCTGGCTCATCATCGCAATCGCCGCTGTAGCCGGCGAGATGTTCACCCTGTCCTTTTATCTCATCTATGAGGCGGCGGCCGCAGTCGTGACGGGGCTCCTGGCTCCCTTGCTGCCCGTGTTCTTCCTGCAGGTGCTGGTGTTTTTGGTGGCATCGGTCCTGAGCGTATTTGTGCTGCGCCCGGCCACCATCAATTATCTCCTGCGCATGAAGCCGCGGCCCACCACCCAGTACCCCGATCTGGTGGGGCGTCATGCGACCGTGCGCGAGGAAGTGACGGCCACCGGCGGACTCATCGACCTGGGCGGGGGTGAGTTCTGGTCGGCACGTTCCCTGATGCCGGACCGTGCGTTCGCCGTGGGAAGCCGGGTCGAGGTGGCCTTTCGAGATGGCGTGAGGCTCGTCGTAGATGACCCGAGCCTGGACGCTCACCCGAGCCACACGGGGAATACCTAGACACGTAATCTGCAATCCGGAGAGGCGATGAACGAAATGGGCTCAACAATCGTCATTATCCTGGTCGTCCTGTTCGTCATCCTGATCCTGGCCCGTTCCGTGCGCATCATCCCTCAGAGCCGGCTTGGCATCGTGCAGCGGCTTGGCAACTTCCATCGCGCCGCCCCCTCCGGCCTCACCATGCTGGTGCCGTTCGTCGACGTGATGCTGCCGCTTATTGACCTGCGAGAACAGGTCATCGCCATCGATCCGCAGGCCGTCATCACGTCTGACAACGTGACCATTCAGGTGGCTACGGTCGTCTACTACCAGATTATCGACGCCAAGAACGCCATCTACCAGGTGGCCAACTATCTCCTGGCCCTCGAGCAGCTCACGCAGACCACGCTCCGCAACGTGTTCGGTAGCCTGACTCTGGACCAGGCGCTCACCTCCCGTGATGACATCAACCAGCGCATGCGCACCGTGCTCGACGAGGTGACGGAGCGCTGGGGGGTGCGGGTGAACCGGGTGGAGATCAAGGACATCATGCCGCCCAAAGATATCCAGCAGGCTATGGAGCGGCAGATGCAGGCGGAGCGCACGAAGCGGGCGGCCATCCTGACGGCCGAGGGCGAGAAGCAGGCCGCGATCCTGGGCGCCGAGGGCTCCAAGCAGAGCAACATCCTGCAGGCCGAGGGCGCCAAGCAGTCGGCCATCCTTCGCGCGGAGGGCGATGCCCAGGCCATCCGGACCATTCAGCAGGCCCAGGCCGACGCGGCGCGTGTCTTGTTCCTGGCGCTTCACGAGGCGGGCACGTCAGAGGAAGTGCTGCGCTACCTGTACCTTCAGGTGCTGCCGCAGCTGTCGGCCAACCCGGCCAATAAGGTGTTCGTAGTGCCGCCACCGGCGGAGGCGATGGCCACGTCGGGGCTCCTTGTGGGAAGCGGAGCCGCGGCGGCAGGCGACGGGTCCCGGTAACTGAAGAGTCTCCTGCAGGCCGTGCCGCCGAGGGCCGTCATGAAGTCTCGGCGGCCGTCACCTCGTCCGTTCCTTCGTATAATGGGAGGGGCGGATGCTGTTGTTCGTGCAACGATATGGGAGGGACTCATGACCTACGATCGGGACACCCTGCGAGCCCAGCTGTCGCACCTGGCCTTTGAGGTAACGCAAAACGCCGCCACCGAGCCTCCATTCCAGAATGAGTTCTGGGACCACCACGAAGAGGGGCTGTACGTGGACGTCGTCTCGGGGGTTCCGCTGTTTTCGTCCCGGGCCAAATACGACTCCGGCTGCGGCTGGCCAAGCTTCACACGGCCATTGGCCGAGGACGAGGTAGCCCGGCGCATCGACCGGAGTCATGGCATGGTCCGCACCGAAGTTCGCTCGAACACGGCCGACTCCCATCTCGGGCACGTGTTCAATGACGGCCCCCGCGAGCACGGCGGTCTTCGCTACTGCATCAATTCCGCCGCGCTGCGTTTCGTTCCTCGCGCCGATCTGGAAGCGGAAGGGTACGGGGCGTACCTGCACCTGTTCGCCCCAGAGTCGCCGCGCGCGGACGCCTAGGTCGGGCGGATGCCGACGGAAGAACCGAAGCCTTGCCCTTTCTGGGAGGTCCCCGCCGACCTGGTCGAGTGGTGGCGCGAACGGCACCCCGACGCGGTGAGCGTAGGACTCTCGGGATCGCGGGCCACAGGTGACTTCGGCCCCCACAGCGACATTGATCTGGTGGTAGTGACGGCCGGCGGCGAGTTCCGGCGCGTCCGCGACGCGTACGGCCACCTTCCGGTCGAGGCGTTCGAAGCTCCCGCCTCCTGGTATGAACATGTCATCACGGTGTACGAACGGGCAGGCAATGTCGGCACCGTGACCGGCATGCTGGCGAGGGCCCGCCTTTTGTGGGGTAAGACGCCGGAGTGGGAACGCCTCGTGGCACTGGCCCGCGAATATTGGGAGCGGGGACCGGAGGCGCCGGTCCCCGGGGAGATTGAAAAAGCCGCCAGGCGCGTTTCGGGTCTCTACGCAAGTTTTCTTGACGCGAGCAGGGAAGAAGCCCGCCGGTTTGTTGGCGGCGTCCTGCTGCTGGCGCTGGCCGAGGAGGCGTTTGTAAAAGCTCCATGGTGGCAGGAGAAGCCCGCGCGGCTCCTGGACAGCTGGACCCGGCACGACCCGACCGTGGCCGACGCCATCTCGGATGCCCTCCGGAACGAATTTCCGACAGATGCCGTCGAGTTTCTCGTGTCCCATGTCAGCGCCACGGCTTAACCTAGACCTTCACAATTTCTTAATTTCTTTTCATCTCCAAGGGTCGGCTATCGCTTAATATTAGTCCTGAGGTTCAGCGTTTCTTCAGGATGGTTTTCGTGTGTCGCATCGTTTGTCTGGATGAAAGCGTCCAGGCCGTGCATTGAGGGAGGAGAGCCTCCTTGGCCGTAAAGAGCATGCGGTCGCTGGTCCTCACCGCCGCTTTCCTCGTTGGTCTCGCGCCGTTTGGGTTGCATACCGCCCACGCAGCCCCGGTCCGTTCCGTGCGCGCCATCATCATCGGCGGCTCGGCCGCTTCCGGATGGAACGATCCCGTCGGACACGGATATGTCGAGCGGGGGCTCTTGGCCTACGCGCACGCCGAGGGACTACACTTCATCATCACCAACTATGGAATACCGGGTGCGCCGACCGTCGATGCGCGCGTGGCGGCCCAGTACGGGCAGTGGCTCACCCGCCTCGGTCCGCACGGGCTTGTTGTCCTGGCCTGGGGGATGCTGAACGACCTGCGCCTTCACGTCAAACCCGCGGCAACGGCGGACGCCATTCACGCAGAAATTGTGTCAGCGCTGCACCGCGGCGACCAGGTGCTTATCGTCGCGCCCCCGCTTACCCGGCTCTCGGTTGGCAAGTGGCGGAGCAGTGAGGCCCGGCTGGTCCGACTCGAGTACCGAATCGCTGAGGGATTTCACTCTCCCCGCGTCCATCTGGCCGACACCTATTTCACTGAGATGCAGCTGTGGGCCCAGGATCATGCTCAGGCCTTCCGATACATGTACAACGGCTTTGACCCCAACCTGCGGGGCTATAAGCTGGCGGGGGTCCTTCTGACCGCCGAGCTTGAGCGCACCTGGAGCACGGGACCCGCCGTGCCGCCGACGCTGGGCGCCATGCAGGGAGCGGCCCGCCGCTGATTGTCCCTGCACAGGCGCCGGAAGAGAGCCTCTCCGCGCCGAGAACCGCCCCCGGCCGCGGGCGGAGGCGGGCCCGCCTTAATCGAGCCCACAGGTGAGACCCATCTGCACGCTCCTCGTATACTGGCAGGGTGGGCGCGGGCCCCTCTTGCGGTATGGAAGGGGGCGGGATATGTTTTCCCCTCTGTTCATTCTCTTACTCCTCTGGATTGTCTCGGTGTGGGTGAGCGTGCATCTTGGAAATCAAAAGGGGCACAGCCTGGCCGGCTGGCTCCTCGGCCTGTTCCTTGGCTGGATCGGAGTCATTATCATGGCCGTCATAAGCCCCTCGCCAGAGGCTCAGCGCCGCCTCCTCCTGACCGAGGGTTTCGCCTGCCCCTTTTGTCAGGAGCCGGTCCGCCACGGCGCTACGGTCTGCCCTCACTGCCAGCGAGACCTGAAAACCCCGTCTTGAAGACGGGCCCGACGACTCAGAGGCTTTCTTTCGGCTCATGAGTGAAGGGTCTCTTCAGGGTTCTCGGCGTGCCCACGGCCGAACTGGTCGCGGGCGGGCACGCATAAGCCAAACTGCTAGACGGCGGACTGCACTTCCCGGATGCGTTCGTCTAATGCCGTCCCTCGTCGAGACGCCTCCCGGCTCCGAATCCGAAGTTGGAGGGGTAGTCTCGTGACGCCCCTCCAACCCCTCCGCCCGCTTACTCGGTTCGAAGCGCATCTGTGGGCATGAGACGCGCCGCCCTTAACGCGGGCAGCACCCCGAAGACGGCGCCCACCACGATGGAGAAGGCGAGCGCGAGGACGATAGCATTCAAGGTGAGGCCGGCCGCAAATCCAGCCAGGTGTCCGATGATGCCGGAGGCGATGGCTGCAAGACCCATGCCTACGGCGCCGCCCAGGAGTGACAGCAGGATCGACTCGGCCAGGAACTGGACGAGAATGTCTCCATCCCGGGCACCCATGGCCTTTCGAATGCCGATCTCCCGAAAGCGTTCGGCCACGGTGACCAGCATGATGTTCATGATGCCGATGCCTCCGACCAGGAGGGAGATGGCGGCGAGGCCGGACAGGAACGTCGTGATAGTTGACAGCGTACTGGTCACGGTGGAAAGCAGCTGACTGTTCTTGGTCACCTGAAAGTCGCGGTTCGGGTGGCGGTGGTTCATCACGCTCGTCACCTGCCGGTCCGCCCGATTTACAGTGGAGTTGGAGGTAGCGCGGACCACGATCTCGGAGACTTTGTTCAGTCCCGCTAGCTTCAGGCCGCGCGTGACGTCAAGAAACACGACGTGCGACGATTGGGCGGCGGCGATGCCTTTGTTTGCTACCAGGACACCGTCAACGGTCAGGCGCGTGCTGCCCACCGATACGGTCCGGCCGACCGGGTTCTTCTGGTGCGGGAACAGGGCCTTGGCGGCTCCGCTGCCGAGGACCACTCCCGCCGACTCATACCGTCCATGGGCGAAGCTAAGGCCCTCCAGCGAGAAGTAGGCCCCGGTCGTACCCACGACGCTCAGGCCCGAAGAGCCCTGGCCCGGGACGGATGCCACCAGCGGCAGCTGGGCCAGCGGCGCCACGGACAAGACTGCCGACGCCTGAGCCCGAATGGCGTTGGCGTCCGCCACGGTAAGCGTGCTCGGGACGGCCCCGGCGGGCCCGAAACCTCCCCCACCGAAATGGTGATGAGCATCGTGATGTCCGCTGGCAGCCGGCGTGGAGGGAGAGATGGTAAGCACGGTGGCGCCGAGGCCGGCAAACTGCCCGGAAACGTAGTGGCTGACGGCGGTGCCGAGCGAGGTAAGGGTCACCACCGCAAATACGCCGATGACGATGCCGAGAGCCGTGAGCGCGCTGCGCAGGCGGTGGCTCCAGATGGAGTCGAAAGCGATGCTGATGGCGTTCACGCGGTTACCCCTTTCGTCGCAGGCGCCGGCTCCACGATGCGGTCCTCAACCTGTCGGTCGGCCACGACACGTCCATCCTCCAGCTCGACGATGCGTCCCGCGTGACGCGCCACCAGCGGGTCGTGGGTGACGACGATGATAGTGAGGCCCAGATCGCGGTTGAGCTCCTGAAAAGCGGCCAGCACGGCCTGGCCGGACGCCCGGTCGAGGGCACCGGTGGGCTCGTCGGCCAGGAGAAGATCGGGACCCGGCGCGATGGCGCGGGCGATCGCCACGCGCTGCGCCTGCCCGCCCGACATCTGGCTCGGGCGGCGGTGGGCCAGGTGGCCGACGCCGAGCCGCTCGAGACTCTCGGAGACGCGCACACGGCGCTCCGGGGGCTTCATGCGCGCGTACACCATCGGCAATTCCACGTTGGAGCGGGCGGTCAGTCGTGGAAGCAGATTGATGCTCTGAAATACGAATCCGATGCGACGGCCCCTCAGGCGTGCCGCCTCGCCGGAGCCAATCTGTGCGACGGACCGGCCCCGAAGTTCGTAGGTGCCGCTCGTGGGCCTGTCGAGAAGCCCGAGGATCTGCATCAGGGTCGATTTGCCGCTCCCGGATGGACCCATGAGGGCCACCATCTCGCCGGGCTCCACGTCGAGACTGACGCCTGCCAGGGCGTGGACGGTCGACTCGCCTTGCCCGTATTGCCGTGTGAGTTCACGGGCGGCGATGATAAGGCGGGGGGACGAACCCCCTTCGTGGCCGTTGTCTACCTGCATGCTTGACTCCTATCGCTCTGTTGTCGGGCGGCCTATCTCTCGGTATTTCGGCAGCAGCCGCGACTGCACGACCCCTCAGGTGTCGAGGTTTCCTTCCGGCGCGGCGGCCGCCATGATCTCCACCATGCGGTGGGTGAGACGGAGAACCTGCGCCCGCTCCTCGCCTGTCAGCTGACCGAGCCAGAATTCGAGCCGCTCACGGTCCCGCCGGAGCGCCTCGTCCAAGCTTTCCTGTCCCGCCTCCGTGAGCGTGATGACGTGGCGGCGGCGGTCCCGTGAATCCAGTTCCCGGTGGAGCCATCCGCGCTCTTCCAACGTCGTAATAAACTGGCTCGCGGTCGTGGGCCCCACTTCCAGGAGGTCTACCAGCTCCGACACCCCAAGGTGCCCCCGGCGCTTCACGGTCATGAGCACAAACCGTTGCAGCCGCGTGAGAACGTGGTCGGATCGGCTCGTGCGCCGCTCAGCCGCGAGCCGCAGGAGGTGTGTGCCCAGAATCTCGCGGGCGGCCTCCTCAGGAGTTGGGGTATCGAAATGAATTGCCATCACAAACCTTTCGTATATCCTATATATTGACGAGCGGCACACGTCAAGAGCCGGGGAGTTTCATGGCTCCCCGGCTCTCTGACGGATCTAGCGCGACGGAAATTTCAGGTGAGTCTCAAACCAGTCCAAAATCCGCCGCGCGACGTCGATGCGGGTGGCAAGGCGCCCGAACAGCTGATACCCGTGGGCCTCGCCCGGGTACTCCACCCACACGGCCGGCTTCTTCTGCCAGCGAAGAGCCACAAACAGCTGCTCGGCCTCGATGGGCGAGCAGGTGCGGTCCTCGCTCCCGTGCAGGATGAGTACGGGCGCCTCCACGCGATCTACGTACGTGATGGGGGAGTGTTCGCGGTAATAGCCGGGGCTGGCCCACGGGGGGCCGCCCATATCGGTCGCGATGGACTCCCAATGGTCGATGCCGTACGCGAGCGTGGTCAGATTCGATACCGTCGACATGGTGACGGCGGCCTGCTGCGCGTCGGGGTAGTGCGTCAGCATCCAGTTGGTCATATTTGTACGGTTCTGGAAGTGGACTTCGTTCGCGAAGCCAGGGGTTCAGATCGCTCACGGGGGTGATGCGGCGCTCTTGAAGATCAATGCGGCACACCTCCCGGGGGGCGGTCGTGAAAGAGGCCGAGACCCACGGCCTCGCGGCCGTCTCGGGCCACCTGTACGGCGGTCACGCCTTCCAGCACGATGTCTGTGTGACCGTCCACATCTGTCGCCACCAGCGTCGGCCGGCCGGCGACGTTCGCCTGCCACAGGAAGCGGCCGTCCGTCCACGGCGTCGCCGAGACCGCCATCCGGCCCGGCACCATGCCTGCCGACGCCCCCCTGTCGAAGTCGTGCGAGAGCACCGGGGAGGCTCGCTGCCGTCCGCCGCCACGAGGCACAGATGGTAGTCGGCGGTGGAGCTCGTAGTGGCATCATGATCATGAAAATAGTGAACGAAGCGGCCGTCGGCCGTGAAGGCCGGCATGAGCGAGACGCCGTCGGACGGAGTAAGGGCCATGAACCGTCCGGTATCAAGCTCTACGCGGTAGACATCCCAGACCCACTCCAGATCCCAGTCGGGACGCCGGGTAGTGACCAATACCACCGAGCGGCCGTCGGGGGCCCAGGCCGGGTAGAGATGATGCCACCGCGGATCCCCCACCGGCGTGGCGGCGCCGGAACTTATGTCGATCTGATCCAAAACGGTGTCGCCGCATGTACTCCGTCACACGTGTGCCATGCAGCTCCTCCGTGCCGGGGTGGACACGGCGGTGATTGCCCTCTGGCTGGGACACGAAAGCGTGGAAACCACCCAGATCTACCT
>JAJZYZ010000035.1 GCA_021797815.1 Bacillota bacterium | reverse complement strand
GGTGAACCAGATCCGCGGGCGACAGGGCCCCGGCCAGGACGACGTGCCCGAGGATGCGAAGCCCGCCCCCGCCCACCGCGCCGGGAATCTGATCCTGCAGCGCATGGCGGATCCGGTGACGCACCACGCGCTGCGCCTCGAGCCAGAGGGCATCGAGACTCTCCTCATCCCCTGTCATGCAACATCGCCTTCAATCTCGCTAGCCTAGCTAGCATCATAGCACATGCACCGTCGTCCATGCACCGTAGAGTCGGCGGCCGCCAGGCCGCCGGCGCTGGGAGGCAAAAGGGCGTGAGCGGGTCTCGGAAACAGGAAAGCCCCCTCGACGGGGGGCTTCTTCCATGAAAGGCCGGGCGTCCATGCACCTCGCGGCCGCTTGTCGTCCAACGTTGGCTGGGGCGCCAGGATTCGAACCTGGGATGGCGGATCCAAAGTCCGCTGCCTTACCGCTTGGCTACGCCCCAGAATCCTGCTCGCCCTTCAGTCGGACATGCTGGTGGAGCGGAAGGGGTTCGAACCCTCGACCCCCAGAATGCAAATCTGGTGCTCTCCCAACTGAGCTACCGCCCCAAACCTGGAGCGGGTGATGGGAATCGAACCCACATGACCAGCTTGGAAGGCTGGGGCTCTGCCTTTGAGCTACACCCGCATCAAGAATCAAGATGGCAGGCCAGGAGGGATTCGAACCCCCAACCCGCGGTTTTGGAGACCGCTGCTCTACCGTTGGAGCTACTGGCCTGTAAAGTTCTTGGTGGGCCATGAAGGATTCGAACCTTCGACACTCCGCTTAAAAGGCGGATGCTCTAACCAACTGAGCTAATGGCCCCCGAATACTGGTGGCCCCACCGGGATTCGAACCCGGGTTACCACCTTGAAAGAGTGGTGTCCTAGGCCTCTAGACCATGGGGCCATAAACTGGTGGAGATGAGGGGAGTCGAACCCCTGACCTCTTGAATGCCATTCAAGCGCTCTCCCAACTGAGCTACATCCCCACGAAAACGGCGCCGGTCGCCCGGCGGCTCAATTATACAGGCGGCGCGATCGACCGGTCAAGCGCGCGCCGTCCCCCGTCATGCGGTCCGGCGGGCCACATAAATCCGGTTCTTGCCGGCTTCTTTGGCCACGTACATGGCCCGGTCCGCGGCCGCGAAAAATTCTTCGGCCGTCATCGACGGCTCGTACCCGGCCACGCCGATGCTGACCGACTGCTCGACCATGTCCTCGTCCCACCGGAACCCGGCCGCCACCGCCCGGCGGATGCGCTCGGCCACCTGTTCGGCCGCCCGCACCGGCGTGTTGGGCAAGAGCACCACAAATTCGTCGCCGGCGTAACGGCATGCCACGTCCTCGGCGCGGGTGTTGCTGCGGATGGCGCTGGCCAGGTGGCGGATGTGCTGATCGCCGGCGGGATGGCCATGGCGGTCGTTAATGCGCTTTAGGGAGTCGGAGTCAATCATCAGCAGGGTGAGGGCGTTATTCTGGTCGTCGGCCGCCTGGTGCAGGTAGTGGTCCAGCACGAACGCAAACTGACGGGCGTTGCCGAGTCCGGTCAGAGGGTCTGTCATGGCGACAATCTCGTTTTCCTGGTAAAGGCGGGCGTTCTCGATGGCGACCGCGGCCTGGTTCGCGATGGACGCCAGGTAGTCGAGATGCGACTGGGAGTAGAACATCCGGTAGCTCTGGGCGCTGATGGCGCCGATGACGCGGCCTTCGTGCTTGAGCGGGGCCACGATCCAGCCAAGCGGCGGCCGCTCGGATCCGAGCGGCTTCGATCCCGGCTCGTCGCCGCGCAGGAGCCGCGGCTCCCCATCCTGCAGCACCTGCGCGGTCGGCCCGCCCGACACATCGAGGATGTCTGGTCCGTACACTTTCCCCTCGTCGTACATGTAGGGCATCACCACATGATTCGGATCGTCGGGAATCATGAGCACGACGAAAAACGCGTCTGGCTGCAGCTCCTCTGCCACAGACGAGTGAATCGTGGGCAGCAGCACTTCCATCTTCAGGTTGGAGTTCAGCACGCGGCCCACGTGCTCGAGCGACGCCAGAAGGCGGGCCCGCGAGCGGGCGGCGGCGCGCTCGCGGTCAAAGCGAATGCGGCCCACCGCGAGCGTCCCCAGCGTCTCCACCACCGGCAGGATCTCCTCGCCAAAGGCGTGAGCCCGGCGAGACCCGAGCCCCAGCACGCCAAGCGGCTCATCCTGGTCGAAAAGCGCCGTCACGACCAGGGTGCGCACCCCGTCGGGGCCGAGGCCCGTCTGACTCAGGTAGTCGGCTTCCGAGATCACCAACGGCTTTTTCGTGCGCAGCACCGTGCGCGTGGGCTCCGCCGTCTGTGGATCCCAGCTCCAGCTCTGCAGCTCGGCCCGCAGACCAACCACGGCCCGCGCATGCACCTGGCCGGCGTCATCAATGAGGCCCACGTAACCCATGTCGAGGGACAGCATCTCGAGACTGCGGTTCAAAAGCGCCGTCATCTGCACTTCGAGCGGCTGTTCTTGAATCAGACTCTCCTGGATGGCCTGCAGGCCGCGCAGCTCCGCGTTCTGCCGGCGGTTCTGCGCCAGCACCCGCTGCTGGCGCGCAAACGCCTCGCCCACAAGACCCGCCGACAGCAGCACGACAAACAGATAAAACACTTGAAAACTGGTCTGACTCCCGAGGTGCGGCCAGTGCGCGCCCACCAGACTCGCGGAAAACAGCACGGTGCCGATGAGGCAGTACCGCATCGCTCCATACACCGTGAGGATGATGGACTCCACCCCGTAGAGGACAAAGACGGGACTCGCGGCCGGGGCCAGGTGCACGGCCACCGTGATGGCGGCCCAGTCCACCAGGATGAGGGCCCGGTTCACGACCGTGTAGCTGCTGAGGTTGGCGAAGACGGCGCCGCCGATGACGACGAGGGCGGCCCCGATCCAGACGAGACCGTCGTGGGGACTCTGCAGGGCGTACAGGGCCGACCCCACCCAGACCACCGAGCGGATGAGAAAGATCATCCGGTGGATTTCAAGGGAGCGCCAGGCAGTCAGCCGCTCTCCCGTACTCTCGCCTCCCCGAGGCGCTCAGACCCCAGAAATTGGGCCTGAAGGCTATAGGATAATACGCTTTGACGGCAGGTAATCCTCCTGTGCCGGATGAGAGATTGGCCTGGCGGCGGACGGCGTGGGCTCAGGGCAGGGGCACAGGCCCCATCGCCGTCACCATGAGCGTGCCCCGGCGCATCCGCCCGGCAACGCTTAAGGGGCCGCGATGCTGCGCGGAAAACAGGAAGTGGCCGAAGCGGCGGTAACGCTCCTCATTCATGGAGGCGTCGATAAGGCCGGTTTCATCGAGGAGCGAGAAGAACACGATGAGCCGCCCGCTCCGGGTGGGCGGCCGATGCGGGCGGATGGGGACGCCGGCCACGCGGATGGGCTCTTGGTCCGGCTGGTTGTTGGCGGCGGCGGCGGTGAGGAACCCCCGGGCCTTCAGCCCGGGGCGAAAGAGGGTCATGGCCTGCTCACTCTGCCCGAATCCCAGGATCTGATACTCCCAGTGGAGCCGCTCGCCAAGACTCCAGGGTCGGCCGGCGCCCGACCGCTCAAGCCCCAGGGGGTTTGCGAACAGCCACTCGCTCAGAAGATGCTCGCGATCCGGCCGCTGGCGATCGAACGCGCCCACCCGGATGAGCAGGGCGCCCAGATCGGGACGCACCCCGGCCCGCTCCAGGATCTGCAGCGGGTGGTGCCACGGCTTCTGCCGGGCCTCGGCAATCTGTGCGGCCACCTGCTCCTCGAGCCCCTTCACCGCCAGAAACCCGACCCGGATCCCGCGGGCGGCATGGTCATAAAAGTACGGCCCCTCGCTGCGTTCGATGTCGATGGGGAGAATGGCCAGCTCCCGGCGGCGCGCCTCCGTGATGAGCACGTCAAGCGGATAGAACCCCATCGGTTCGGCGTTCAGGAGCCCCGTCAGATACGGTCCCGGATAACGGTCGAGAAGGTAGACCGTCCGGTAGGCGGTTTCCGCGAAGGCGGCCGCGTGGGCCTCGTTGAATCCATAGCTCGCGTACCCCACCATCTGCTGGAACACCTCCTCGGCCGCCTCCGGCGAGATGCCGCGGGCGATGGCCTTCTCCCGAAAGCGGGTTCCGAGCCGCTCCATCTCGGCTGTGGAGCGGGCGTGCGTCATCACCCGCCGGAGCTGGTCCGCCTCGCCGGGATTGAAGCCCGCCAGTTGACTCGCGATGGCAATTACCTGTTCTTGAAACAGGACCACGCCAAACGTCTTTTTCAAGATGGGTTCAAGCTCGGGGTGGGGATAACGGACCGGCTCCTCCCCGCGCCGCCGGGCGACAAATGGATCCACCATGTTGCCCTTGATGGGCCCGGGCCGGATGAGGGCCAGGCTGGCCACGATATCTTCATAGCGATCCGGCTCCAGCCGGCGGGCAAGCGCCCGTTGAGCCGGGCTTTCCAGCTGGAAGGTGCCGATGGTGTCGGCCGCCTGCAGCCGACGGTACACCGCCGGATCGGCCGCCGGCAGGCGGTCGTCATCAAACTCCGGCTCAACCTGCCGGATAGTTGCCACGGTGTCGGTGAGAGCCGTAAATGTCCGCAGCGAGAGCAGATCGAGCTTCAAAAGCCCCAGATCCTCCACGTCCCGCTTGTCAAACTGCGCAAGCTGGATGCCTTTGGCGGACGTTTCAAACGGCGTGACCGTCAAGAGCGGCTCGCTGCTGATGACAAGCCCCCCGAGGTGGGTACCGATGTGACGCGGGACGCCTTCGGCCAGCGCGGCCCAGCGCAGGAGCTCGTGGGCGCGCGGCGACACCTTCAGCTCCCGCAGTTCCGGCACCTCCTCCCACGCCGCCTCTGTCTGCAGCAGCGGCCGGGGCGGGAGCGACTTGGCCAGCTCGTCCAGCTCCCCGGCCGGAAACCCGAGCACCTTTCCGATCTGGCGGAGGGCCAGACGGGCGCGAAATGTCTGGTAGGTGGCAACCGCCGCCACCTGCCCGGCTCCGTAGCGCTGTCGAACATACTCGGCCACCTCGTCTCGCCGCCGGGCATCGAAGTCAAGATCGATGTCGGGTGTCTCCGCCCGCTCGCGGCTCAAAAAACGCTCGAACAGAAGATCACGGGCGAGGGCGTCGACATGCGTGATGCCGAGGCAGTACGCCACCACCGAGTCGGCCGCCGAGCCGCGGCCGGCAAAACGAATGCCGGCCGCGCGGGCAAAGCGGGCGACATCTTCCACCGCCAGAAAATAGTCTTGAAACCCCAGATCGGTGATGATGCGAAGTTCATGCCGGATCCGGGCCTCCGCCCGCCGCCATTGCCTGCCGTAACGGTGCCGGGCTCCTGCCCACGCCAGGGTCGCGAGCCGCTTAAACGACGCGTCCGGGTCATCCCCAAACCGCGGCGTGCGGTTTTTTCCAAGCAGATCGGGGGGCTCGAGCCGTTCCGCCAGCATGGCCGCCCCCCGCAGAGCGGGCGCTGCCAGATCACCAAGCGCGCGCGCCGTCTCCGCTTCCGACTTGACGTAGCCTTCAGCATTGAGCGGACGGTCCGGGTGGGGCTCCTCCACCCGCAGACCGTGGCGGACGGCCACCAGCAGATCGTAGAGGGGAAAGTCCTCCGGGTAGGCGTAATGCACCTCGGGAGTCGCCAGAAGCGGGATGCCGAGATGTTCTGAGAGTTCCTGCAGCGCCCGACGGACGGTACGATCGCCGGGAAGCCAGCCCGCCCCCACCTCCAGGAAGAAATGGGGACCAAAAATGCCCCGCAGCCACTCGGCCTGCCTGAGCGCCGCCTGGTGACGCCCGGCGTAGATGAGCCGGTCCAGCACTCCCCTGCGGCCGCCAGACAGCGCCACCAGACCCGGACCCCACTCTTCGAGCGCGTCCCGCTCCACCGCCGGCGCGCCGCGGGGATGGCCCACATGGGCATGGGTGAGGAGCTGGGTGAGCTGTATGTAGCGATCCGGTCCCGGCGCCAGCAGGACCAGCACCCCGCCGTCACCGGCCACCCGCACGGTCGCGCCGGCCACCGGTTTGATGCCCGCGGCCGCCGCGGCCTTCAAGAACAGCACCAGCCCCGAGAGGCGATGGGTGTCGGTCAGCGCCATGGTGCCGATGTCCCGGGCCGCGGCCGCCGCCACCAGGCTTTCGGGCAGGCTCACGCCATCCAGAAAGGAAAAGGCGGAGTGCACATGAAGGAGCGTGCCCGGCCGGCCCATCAGTCGTACACCCGATAAATCTGCGCCGTCGCGACCCCGGCGCCTTCCGCCGCCAGCTCGTACATCCCGGTGGCCGTGGCCACACGATAGAACCAGAGCGGCTTCTCGCCCGTCCACCAGCGCCCCGCATCCAGCCAGGCCTCCTGGACCCGGATAACCTGGCGCCACCGGCCTCGCCAGAAGAACCGGACCGGCTCGTCGCCCTGCCATGCCATCTGGCATGCCATCCGGGTCTGCCGGCGATTGGAGGAGGCGCCGGACTGCCCCTCGCGCCTCATCTGAGAGCCTCCCGCGGCCGGGGATAGCGCCACGGATCCCAGTAGCTGAAGCGCACTTCACGATCAGACACCGGGTGCCGCTCACCGGCCGGCGCCGTTCGCTCGATCCGGGACTCCCACCAGTTAAGCTGCTGCGGTTGGGAACGGCCGGTCTCCCGCGCCTCCAGCGCGAGCGCCGTGGGGGGAAAAGACGGCCAGGGCTGGAGGAGGGTCAAGAGACGGGCGGTCAGAATCCGATCATCCGAGGATCCGTCCGGCCACCGCCGTTCCCGTTCCAGACGCTCTCCGCTCTCCGGGATCCAGATGAGCTTCAGGCCGAACGCGTCGAGGCCCCGTTCCCTGAGTGCCCGCCCCAGATGCGAGGCCATCTCCTCCAGAGCGGCCATCACGCCCGTGTCGAGCGCCTCCGAAAATGCCTTCTCCACCCGCACGGGACGCAGGATGCGGCCGCTTACCGGAAGCCGCATGAGCCGCGCCGCCAGCCCCTCTACCTCCCCCACCCGCTGAAACCCGAGCTGCCGCCACCGGCGCCGCTCAGGTTCCGGAACGGGCGCCGCCTTCAGCGGCAGACTGGCCCAGGCGCGGGTCGTCTCCTCCGGGGGGCAGACGAACAGGCCGCACCCGTCGGCATCCCAGCGGGGAAGCTTGAGAGCGGCGCCGGCGCGGGCCACCCACCGGGCCAGCAGGGGATGGAGCGCCAGACCCCCGCCGATATACTGCGCCCGGTGGGGCACCAGCGTCTGCCGCAGATACACCCAGTCCTCGGGCACCGGCACCGGGATCTCCACCCAGCCGTATCGCGGATCGCTGATGGAAAAACGGCTCCCCCAAAGAGCCAGACAATCTTCCAGCTGCCGTATGAGAACCGTGTCTTCCACCGGTTCGCGGGTGATGAGGCTCGCGTCGGGAAAGCGCCAGGCAATCTCGCGCACGGGAAGTCCCCAGTCGATGCCGGCCTCCCAGAGATCGGAGCTGGCATCAAACACGGCCTGGTCGCGAATCACGGCAAACGGAGCCGGGACCGTGCGGCCCTGGAGCGCCCGGAGTTCAAAACTCAAAAACATGGTCCACCTCATAGGAACATCTGTTCTATATTATCGGCCAGAATCCCCCCTGTCATGCAACCCCAAGATTTTGGATCGCGGCGATTTTGTCAGGAAGTCGGCGGTTTTCCCGGCCACACCGGCGGCCGCTTTTCCCAAAACGCCCGCACGCCTTCTTTCGAGTCATCCGAGAGGGCGACCAGGCTCACCATGTCTTTCAGATAATGCAGCTGGGCCGGATACGCCATATCGGCCATCTGCCCGTAGGCCTCTTTGCCGAGGGCCAGAATGGCCGCGCTCTGGCTGGAAAGCCGCTCGCACAGCGCCAGGCTCTCCGCTTCCAGATCCGCCCGGGCGCACAGCTGATTCACAAATCCCCACCGCTCCGCAGTGGCGGCGTCGATCCGGCCGCCCGTAAACGCCAGCTGGAGTGTCCGCCGCCGCCCGATATGCCGGCTGATGGCCGCCATCACCACCATCGGAAACAGGCCCACCCCAACTTCCGGCAGCCCGAACACCGTGTCGGAAGCCGCCACCAGGAGATCGGCGCCCGCCGCCAGTCCCATTCCCCCGGCCAGGGTGTATCCGAAGGCGGCCGCCACGATCGGCTTCGGGCACGCAAACATGGCCTCCAGCAGGAGTGCCATGCCGCCGAAGTAGGCGCGGACATCCTCCACGCCTGTAAGCGCCTCCACTTCCCGCAGATCGGCCCCGGCCGAAAACGCCTGCTCGCCGGTGGCCGTGAGCCGGATGACGGCCACGTCCGGATCCTGGGCCAGCTCTTGGAACACCTGCCGCAGGCGGTCCATCACCCGGGCGTTGAGAGCGTTCCGGGCCGCCGGCCGGTTCAGGCGCACGGTTGTCACCCGCCCCCGCTCCACCAGCACGGCGTCGTCTCGGCCCTCACTCATGAAGCTCTCCTTCGCGTCCGACCGGCACCATCCGCCCCCGCGCCTGCCGGACCCGCGATGGCAGAGGATGTTCCAGCTCCTCGGCCAGCCTGTCTCCGAGCGTCAGCAGGGCGTCTAAATCGATGCCGGTGTCCACCCCCATCTCCTCCAGCAGGTAGACCGCATCTTCGGTCGCGAGGTTGCCCCCCGCTCCCGGCGAGAAGGGAGAGCCGCCGATGCCGCCCAGCGCGGTGTCGAAATACGTGACCCCGCCATCGAGCGCCGCCAGCATGTTTGCCAGCGCCGTCCCCCGATTGTCGTGAAAATGCACGCCCAGGCTCACGCCGGGAAGACTCTGGCGAATGGTGCGGATGCGCTGCTGCACCTGCAGGGGCTGGGCCACCCCCACCGTGTCGCCCAGCGTCACCATGCGAATGCCCAGCTCAAAAAGCCGGTAGGTCAGATCCAGCAGCGCCGACTCCGGCACCACTCCTTCGTACGGACAGCCAAAGGCGGTCACGATGTAGGCGCCGACCGGAATAGTATGCTGGCGGCCGACAACCATGACC
Organism: Bacillota bacterium; assembly: GCA_021797815.1. Taxonomy (GTDB): domain Bacteria; phylum Bacillota; class Sulfobacillia; order Sulfobacillales; family JAIMBI01; genus JAKATP01. The sequence goes on along the minus strand of JAJZYZ010000035.1, from coordinate 15,992 downwards.
TTCTGGAACTGCGCCAGTGACTCGGCAATCGAGCAGTGGACATTCTTCCAGTTGTGGGTCTCGCTGGCCGAGACGAACACGGTCATCTCGTCAGGATCCCGGGTCACGGCGCGCTCCGCGCCCATCACGTTCGGGACCAGCACCGAGTAGTGGGTGCGAGAGCGGCGCGTCAGTTCCGTCATCACGGCATCGGCGTCGCCCATCTGCGGCAGGAGCTTCGGGTTCACAAAGGATGTGCACTCGACCCGGGGCACGCCGGCAAGCGCCAGTCCGTCGATGAGGTCGAGCTTGGCGCGGGTGTCAAGGACTTTGGATTCCGCCTGCAGGCCATCCCGGGGCGACACGTCCCGGATGGACACCTCAGAGACCAGTTCCAGGGACACGGTGGCACATCCTCTCTCCATATTATTTGTGTGCGGCAGGCGGCCTGCCGAATCCGGTGACCTATACGGGGTACACGGGGTGCCGCCGCTCGCTGAAGCGGCGCCCGCGGGTCCGGTAATGGGCGAAACGACGGGAGAGCTCGGCGCGCAGGCGTCCTGCCTCCACCAGCTCGTCCACCACCAGTTCCGCCGCAAGCCGCATGATGTCGATATCTGCCCGGTACTCCGCCTGCCGCGCGGCCACGAAGGCCGGCCGCTCGTCGGGTCCGAGCTCCTGAATGTGGTTATAATGCACGGCATTCACGGCCGCCTCCGGACCCATCACCGCAATCTGCGCCCCCGGCAGCGCCAGCACGGCATCGGAACCGAAAGCGGGGCCCGCCATGGCATAGAGTCCCGCGCCATAGGCCTTGCGCACCACGACGCAGATCTTGGGCACGGTGGCCTCCGACACCGCCGCCACCAGCTTGGCGCCATGGCGGATAATCCCGGCCCGTTCCACGCGGGTGCCGATCATGAACCCGGGCACGTCGGCCAGAAACAGGAGCGGGATGTTGAACGCGTCGCACAACGTAACGAAGCGGGCAGCCTTGTCGGACGAGTCGACAAACAGCACCCCACCCTTGACCTTGGACTGATTCGCCACGATGCCGACCGTCTCCCCCTCCAGGCGGGCGAAGCCGATCACAACTTCTCCGGCCCAGAGCGGTTTCAGTTCGAAAAACGACTCACGGTCCACGATGCCTTCGATGAGGCGCTTTACGTCAAAGGGCAGGTTCTGGTTCTCCGGGATGAGGCGCTCAAGGTCGACGGCGGCGGCCGGCGCCGGTGTGGCGGCGGGCGGCGCCCCCCGCCAGTTCTCGGGCATGAAGGCGAAATATTCACGCGCGAAGCGGATGGCCGTCTCCTCGTCCGGTGCCAGGAGATCGCCGGTTCCACTCACCGTGCAGTGCATGCGCGCCCCGCCCATCTCCTCCAGACTGACTTTCTCACCGATGACCATCTCGGCCATGCGCGGCGAGCCGAGGTACATGGACGCGTTCTTGTCGACCATGATCACGACGTCGCAGAAGGCCGGAATATAGGCGCCGCCGGCCGCCGACGGTCCTAAAAGGACGCAGATCTGGGGCACGCGCCCCGACAGTGCCACTTCGTTATAGAAGATGCGGCCGGCACCGCGGCGGCCCGGAAACATCTCCACCTGATCCGTGATGCGGGCGCCGGCCGAGTCGACCAGATAGAAAATCGGACACTCGAGCCGTGCGGCCTCTTCTTGAATGCGCAGGATCTTTTCCACGGTACGGGAGCCCCACGAGCCCGCCTTGACGGTCGGATCATTCGCCATCACCACCACCGGCCGGCCGCCAATAGCGCCGGAGGCGGTGATGACGCCGTCGGCGGCCAGATCGTCGGCGAGGGCGTTGGCATAGAGTCCGTCTTCCACGTACCCGGGGTCCAGGAGGAGGCCAAGACGGGTGCGGACGTCAAGCTTGCCCGCCTCCGTCAGACGCTCGTGATAGCGGGCGGGGCCGCCTGCCAGGGCGCGGGTTCGCGCCGCTTTGAGCTCTTCGTCGGTCACGCGTCCGTCTCCACCATCACGAGCGGGTCGCCCTCGTTGACGAACGCCCCCTCCAGCGCCACCACTTCGATCACCCGTCCGGCCACGTCGCTTTCGATGGGGATCTCCATCTTCATAGACTCGAGCCGGACCACTTCCTGCCCCGCCGTGATCTGCTGACCCGGGGTCACCAGGACCTTGAACACGGTTCCGGCTAGACTGGCCTGCACCGCCTGCATGTTGTCACACCTCACTTATGGGATATCGAAGCACATGCCATCCGTCCACAAAACGAGCGGGGAGAACCTCGCGTCCGGTCCAATACCCGTCAAAGAGCCGCCGGCTCCGCACCCGTACGCCCTCTTCCAGACGGGTTGAGGCCCCCGGATCCTCGCCCACCTCCTGAAAAGGGCCGAGAAGCTCGGCCAGGTACAAAAAGCGCCGGGCGCCGTCGGTGACGACACCATATGCGCCGGGACTGGGCCAGAAAAAACACCCTTCGCCGAAAGGCCGGTCTAAGAGCCAGGCCGCGGCACCCAGCACGAAAGCCGGCGGACCCGAAAACCCGGTGCCGGAGGCGCCGAGGCGGGCCATCTCGCTGACAGCCTCGTACAGGGCCGTGTGCGAGAAAACCCACTGCGCCGGGCCCGCGCCCCAGATGAGCGCGGGTCCGGCCGGATCCGGGAGGGAGAGGGACGGAGGCCCCGGAAAGGCGGCCGGCGCCAGACCGGACAGCCCGCCCGGATGCCACATGACAGGCCGGCCGACGCTCCAGGCCGCGAGCCACAATATCGGATCGACGGCGCTTACGAGCACCGGCTCCGGGCGGCCTCCGAGGCACCCGGACACCGCGCGCGCCGCATCTGCCACCGCGCGGGCGGGATGGTCCGGCGCTATGGTTCCGACGAAGTCCCAAAGACTCCTCGTTATCGCACCCCCAGCACGGCGCGGCTGATGACGAGACGCTGGATCTCGGAGGTGCCCTCGCCAATCTCAAGCAGCTTGGCGTCCCGCATGTATCGCTCGACCGGAAAGTCGCGCATGTAGCCGGCGCCGCCGTGCACCTGCACCGCCTGCAGGCTCGCGCGCATCGCCGCCTCCGACGCGAACAGCTTGGCCATCGCGGCTTCGGTGGCAAACGGGCGATGCTGGTCTTTCAGCCACGCCGCCTTCAACACCATGTTCCGAGCCAGCTCCACCTCCATCGCCATGTCCGCGACCTTGAACTGGATGGCCTGAAAGCGGTCGAGCGTCCGGCCAAACTGCCGCCGCGCATGCGCATAGGCCACGGTGGCATCAAGACAGGCCTGGGCCACCCCCACCCCCAGCGCGCCGATGCTGATACGTCCGCCATCCAGGATCTCCAGGAACTGCCGGAAGCCATGGCCCGGCTCGCCCAGAATATGGTCGGCCGGCACATGCACGTCGTCAAGATGCACCTCGCAGGTCTCCGACGAGCGCATGCCGAGCTTGCGGTAGTCGCACCGTGTTGACAGTCCGGGAGTTCCGGCTGGCACGATGAAGGACGAGATGCCCTCCCCATGCCGCGCCGTGACGACAATATAGCCGGCGTGACCCGCATTGGTAATGAAAATCTTGGTGCCGGCGATGGAAAACCCGTCGCCGCTCTCCGATGCCCGCGTACTCGTCCCGCCGGCGTCGGAGCCCGCCTCCGGTTCCGTAAGGCCGAAGGCGGCCAGGTACTCGCCGCGCGCGGCCTGGGTCAGATAGCGGGATTTCTGGGCGTCGGAGCCAAAAAGATAGAGGGGAGAACATCCGAGCGACACATGGGCTGCAAACCCGAGGCCCAGTGAGGCGTCGACCCGGCTTATCTCCTCTACCGCCAGCGCGTAGCTGACCGTGTCACCACCGGACCCGCCCCACTCCTCCGGAAACGGCAGACCAAAGAGGCCCATCTGGCCCATCTCGTGCATGATGTCAAGCGCGGTTTCCCCGCTTTCGTCCCGGCTCGACGCTCCCGGTTCCACGACTTCACGGGCAAAGTCGCGCACGGTGTCCCGAATCATGCGCTGCTCCTGGCTTAAGTCGAGGTCCACGTGACGTCCCCTCTCGTCCTCTTCATCAACCAGCACGTCCCGTCCATCGGCTCCCGGCCGCTTTCCGGCGACGGACCACGCTGGCATGGCACCACCCTGTTCCTTCACTATATCGTGTCTCGCCCGAAGGCTCGTCGCGGGCGCGGCGGATAGGGCTCCTTAGGGCCACGAAGGGCATGCGGGTCAGCGGAAACCAAGGTCCGCCCGAGCCGGAGCAGTGTCTCGGAGACCGCTGTCTTCGAGAGCACGCCGGGGTAGGTGCACTCTTCCGCGCCCCGGGCGTGTGGCCCTGTAACGCGTGGCCCGGTCCGAAAGCGAACCCAGGTAGCGGGCCCGGCCCACGGGATCGGTGAACCATCTTGGGCGCCACCGTCTGCGCCCCTCATCGCGGACACTCGACCGATTCCTATGCGGGAATATGATGACACCGTGGCCAGATGTTCTACGACATCCGAAGTCTGGAACGCCGTCGCCGAGACGGAGCGCCGCGATATCCTGGAAACGCTGATGCCGTGTCGCTGTCCGAACCGCCAGTGTCAGAACACCTGCGGGCTCCGTGGGCGGTGGGACGGGTCAGGCGTCGGGCGGAGAGCCGGTGACGTCTCTACCGCCTTGAGTTTGCAGGTCTGCCGCGAATCTAGGAGTGGCTCGTCCGGCACGAGCAGACGTTGCACCGCCGACGGGACAGGTGGAGGGCTGCCGCCACCCGGTAGTCCAGGGAGAACAGAGGGAGAGCGGACATGAAATCTCATTCCCACGGTTCGTCGGTCATCGCGTTCCCGAGCGAACTTGAGATCGTCACCACCCGAGAGTTCCATGCTCCGATGGCGCTCGTGTTTGAGGTCTTGACGAATCCGGAGCATGTGCGTGAACACTTTGCGCCGTTCGACTGTCATGTGACGGAGTGTGCGATCGACCTCCAGCCCGGGGGCACATACCACATCGTGTTCGTGTGCGCGGACGGCGCCGAGTGCTCGTTTCGCGGAACCTACCAGGAGATAAAGCCGCCGACTCGGACGGTTGCAACCTGGGTGTTTGAGGGCTGGCCCGATGCGGAGGCGGTCGAGTCCGTGGACCTGCAGGAAGCCCATGGCATCACAACCTTGACCAACACCCTGACGTTCCGCGACCAGGCCGGCCGTGCTCACATGACCACCTTCGACGGCCAGGAAGACAGCTACAACAAGTTAGAAGATTACCTGGGATCCCTCCTTGAGGGATAGCCGAACCGCAGCGATTGCCGGCATTTCGCCGCAGACTCGTACCGATCCGCTGGTGGAGCTCATCGCCGACTATGGTCCGCCCAGGAAGATCGATCGAAGTTGAGGTCTTGGACCCTTCAAACCGGGGACCGCGGAACCAGCGGCCCTATAGTGACCGGGCCTTTCTGGTCGCGACGCCTAACGCCCGGGGTTCTTTCGGGGAACGCGCGCGGTCGGCCGTCAGCAGTGCGAGGGGTTCGTCCAGGGCTTGCGACCACGGAGCCGGTCGACCGGACCGGCATGAACCGGTGGAAGCCGTGAGGCCCCGGCGGCATAGCGGCCGTGACTGAGAGCTCGGCAAAGCCGCTTTACGTCAGGCCGCGGACCAAGGCCGCCATCTCCACCTCCCGCTTTTCGACAGGGACTTGGATGGCGGCCTCCCAGATGGAGGCCGCGCTGACGAACACGACCTAAACCTCTTCGATCCGATCACGGTCTAGCCACGCCGTCTCTCGGCATCCTGCAAGTGCCACAGGTAGATGGGGGCCTCCAGCAACACCCTCACTCACCCGATCGCTCGAAGGCTTCCTGACGCTCTGGCGGCGGGCGCGTCGAAGTCTCCGGCAATCCGCATCTGGTCACGGAGGATGTCCGGGCCCCGGGTTGGCAGCCCGCACTCGTACGGCAGCAATCGGCAAGCGGCCTTGCCGATGCCCGGTTCGTGGCCGAGACGGACTTCCCCCAACAAGCGTGAGAGGCGTGCTGAGCTTCGTGCATGCCTGCCATCTCCCGCGACGGCGCCTCTTTATAAGACTAAGTTGGGTCTAGTCCATCAACGCTTCCCTGTCGCCAGGTCGCCTCGGGAAGGCAGCGGGCGGACCAAGGCGCCGTCCCCCCGTGAAGGGGTTCTCAGGCCGGTCCGAAACGAAGCATGGTCAGCACCACGACGCAAGAGTGAGACACTACCGAAGAAGGCTTCCCATCGCGAGGGAGCGTGGCAGCTATAGAGCTATATCTGGTGCGCCACGGACCGGTGGCTCCGGTCCCTGCGAGCGCGCCCGCATGCTGGCCGCTCACGGACGGGGGCCGTGAGAGAGTTCGCCGCCTGGCTCACGAACCCCGCTTCTCCGCCTGGACGCACATCGTAACCAGCCCGGAGGACAAGGCCCGGCAAACCGCCGCGATCCTGGCCGAACACCTCGGCATTCCCCTTCATGTCGATGACCGGCTGCGGGAACTCGAGATGAATGCGGGCTTCCTGCCGGCCGAGGAGTTCCGGCGGCGGGTGGAAGCCTACCTGTCCGGCCTGTCTGACCCGGCCTTCGAACGCCGTACCGGGGCGATCGCGCGGGCGCTCGACGCGGTCCACGCCCACCAGGGCATGGGAGCCTCGGCCGTGGTGTCGCACGGCCGCCTTCTGTCTCTCCTGGTCGAGAGCCTGGTCCCCGGCATCGACGCGGCCAAGATTTGGAGCCGGATGGCGTTTCCCGACTGGGCCCTGGTCGATGTGTCGCGACAGGCCCTGGTACGATCCTTCACTGGGGAGCCTCTCGCCTAACCGAACATAATGAGGGCCGATCCCGCCGCCACCACGATGGCGCCCAGCACCTGGGCCCGCGACGGACGCTCCCGGATCCACAGCGCGGCGGCCAGCGGGGCCAGCGCCGGGGCCAGCTGCCGGAGCGCCAGCACACTCCCGACGGGAGCTATGCGGTAGGCGTACAGAATGAGGAGGTAGGACACGAGGCTCGCAGCCCCTGCCAGGGCCGGGGTCGTCACTTTAAGCGGGGCCGCCTCCCGCAGCGCCAGCGGGGTGAGGCACAGGGCCGTGCCCCAGAACTGGATGGTGATATAGAGCGGGGGCGGCATGAGGTGCATGGCATGGCTGTCCACCAGGGAGTACCCCATCACCGTGACGCCCACGAGCGCCGTCCACCCATACTGGCGGAGCGGCCCGCGCCGACGGCCTCCCACCAGGGAAAACAGGCCGGCCCCCACCAGCACGATGCCGGCCAGCGTGAGCGGCCGCACGGCCTCCGCCAAAAGCCAGGCCGCGGCGGGCACCGTCAGGAGCACCCCGAGACCGCGCGACCCCGGATATACCACCGACAGGGGACCCGAACGGTACGCCTGCATGAGGGCCAGGAAGTAGCCGACATGAATACCCACGGTAAGAAGCGCCCAAGGGAGCGCACCGTGCAGGTGGACGTCTCCGGTCGTCAGCACCAGGACGATTCCGATGACGCCTCCGGCCAGCATCTCCACCCACACAAAGCGGGCGGTGGCGGAAGCGCCCCGCATGGCGGCGTTCCACCCGACGTGGAGCACCGCCGACACGATGGCGAGTCCGGCCGCTAGCGGCGGCACGGGTCTTTGCGCGATGCCGTCCCCCGCGCCGCACCTGTCATGTCCATCAAGGCTACTGGCCCTCTCTTCGTGGCGTCATCGGTCCCTCTATTCGCGAAGACCGGGGTGCGGGGCCTGCCATACGTCGCTTGTCCTGAACACTTCTGCCGTCTGGCTCTCCCGGGCCCACGCCGCGGCACCCAGGATCGGAGCCCTCAAGAGAGGAGGTCTTGGCTGCAGGGCCGAATGGCCCTTATGGGCCTTTCTCTCACATCACGCCCGGGTACCGCGCATGCCCTGGCCCGTACTCGAACGGGGGTCTCATGAAAAAGCACTGGCTGTCCCGCCTGGAACTGGGCGGTGCCCTCACCGGAGTCCTTATGTTGACGTCTGCCGGCCTGACCGCCGGCTCGGCCGCCGCCGCGCCGCGGCCGGCACCGAAACTCCTGCCCGCTCGGGCGTCCATCGTGTCGCCCGCGGCTCTCGCCCACAGCCTTCGCCTCGGCCCCGTCGCGCCGGGCACCCCGTGGACGTTCGGACTGGTGCTGCCGTCCAAGAACCTGGCCGGACTCAAAGCTTACGCTCTGGCCGTTTCAAGTCCGGGATCGCCGCAATTCCGGCACTTTCTCGCAAACGCCCTCATGCTCCGAGACTTCGGACCGGGAGCGTCGATGCTTCACGCGTTAACTTCGTATCTTGACCGGCAGGGACTCCGGACCCGTACGGTCGGCCAGGTGCTGGACGTCAGCGGACGCGTGTCACAGATTGAGGCGCTCTTCTCGACGACCCTCACCCGCTACCGGAAGGGCTCGACGACCTTCGTGGCGCCGTCCGGGGCCATCAGCATCCCGTCGGCGCTCCGCGTCGCGGAGGGCATTGAGGGCCTCGCCACCCCGACTGTGCAAACGTTGGCCAGGCCCCTGCCCAACCTCTCAGCACGCCTCATCCGGGTGATGCCGCGGTCGCGTACTCCCCAGAGTGTGCCCGCCGGCTCGTCAGCCAGCACGACAGCCGGATCTCTCACTGTGACCGCGCAGATCTTGAGCGGAACCCGGACGCCGGGCATGGCCATTCACTATCTCATCACGGCCACACTCAACGGACAGCCGGACCCGAACGCGACCTTTGCCGGGCTAGCGGGTCCGCTTCTCGGGGCACCGGGCTTTGTCGATGTCACGGCGACCAACGGTGCCGGCCAGTTTATCGTGGACTTCACCGCCAGTCAGAGTCAGACCACGAGCCTGTCCCTGACCGTAGCCGATCCCGCCGCGCAGGTGAGTGCCACGCTGCCGCTTCCCGCCTTCACGGTCCTTGGTCCGTCTATCAACACGTGCACGACTTTCGATGGGACGCTCGGGCTTCCGAAGGGGTTCCGCCTCATCTGTCCCTGGAATCCGGCCAGCAACGCCGTGAACACGGCCATGAACGCCGGTTCCCTCGTCGGGAGCGCCCACCCTCCCGCCCGGCTGGCCGTGTTCACGGCCGGCAATGTGGTCAACATGCCGGCCGCGGACGCGACCCGCTTTGCCCACACGTTTCATCTGCCGCCCCTGCATGACACGCTGGCCTACGTGGGTCCGGGCACCTGCACCGTATCCACCTGCCCCGCCTCCGTGATGGGCGGCATTGAGGGGGAACTGAGCCTCGATCTGCAGATGATGGAGACGGCGTCTCCCGGCGCCCGGGTGCAGATCTACGCGTCGGGCAGTCTCCGGGACGCCCTCAACCAGGTCATTACCCGGGACTCCGCCAATGTCTTCAGCATCAGCTATGGCGAGGGTGAGCTTCTTGAAGAGACCACGAGTCCTGGTGCTCAGAGCACCTGGGACCTGCTGGCGATGGAGGCCAACATCGAGGGCATCACCATCTCGGTGGCGGCGGGCGACAGCGCGGCCTATGGCGGCGCTTTGAATCCGGGCGGCCTGCCCAACTTCACCCCCCAGCCGTCGTACCCGGCCAACAGCGCCGGGGTAAGCGCCGTGGGCGGTCTCGAAGCCGCCGTCCTCCCCGGCGCCCGTCCCGCCGCGCTGGCCATGTGGGGGGGCAATCTAGGCGCGGAGCTTCCGGCCCCTATCCTGCTGTCGTTCCTGGCGATGGAAAACATGATGGCCGGCGGCGGATACTCGACCCTCGTGCCCCAGCCCGCCTACCAGGCCGGACTCGCGCCGGCCGGCACCGGGCGCGGTGTGCCCGACTTCTCCCTGCCGGCCTCGGTCGTCACGCCCGGCTACTTCATCTTCATCGACGGCCAGCCCGCCCTGGTGGGCGGCACCAGCACCGCGGCACCCCTGTTCGCCGGCTACATGGGCGATCTGGCCAGCGCCATAAAGGGGCGGCTCGGAAACGTGAACGCCGCCATATACGGTCTCTACCGCGCGGATCCGGCCGTCGTCATGCCGGTGTCGTTTGGAAACAACGGCGTGTACCCAGTCACCGCCGGCTACAATGCGGCCACCGGCCTCGGGGGCCTCAACGTGGATCAGGTGGCGGCCGGCATGGCCCGCCTTGACGTGTCGCCGCGGTTCGCGCACAGCACGGGCACGCACTGACACGCCTCTCCGCACATGAAGAGGGCCCGGCGCTGCCGGGTCCTCTTACTTGGTCGGCCCGGTCACAGTTCCTGATATCGAAAGCACGAGACGTCGTGATCCTGAATGAGGCCTTCCGCCTGCATGAAGGCGTAGCAGATGACGGGTCCCACGAAGCTGAAGCCGCGGCGGCGAAGCTCCCGGCTCATCGCCTGCGATTCCTCGCTTTCGGTCGGCAGCGCGTCACCGTGCGTCCACCGGTTGCGCCTTGGCGCCCCGTCCACGAATTGCCACAAGAACCGGTCGAGGCTGCCGGCCTCCTCCTGCACCTTGAGGGCGGCCCGCGCGTTCAGGACGGCGGCGTGGATCTTGGCCCGGTTGCGGATGATGCCGGGATCCTGGAGGAGGCGCGCTTCGTCTTCCGCCCCGAAGGCCGCCACCCGCTCGATTTCGAACTGGGCGAAGGCCTCCCGATAGGCGGGCCGCCGGACCAGAATCGAACGCCAGCTGAGACCGGCCTGCGCCCCGTCAAGCACCAGGGCTTCGAACAGACGCCGGTCGTCATGCACGGGAACGCCCCACTCCTCGTCGTGATAAGCCTGATATAATGCGTCGTTGTCGGGAACCCAGGCGCACCGGCTCCAGTCATCCCCGTTCATGGCTCGGGCCTCCTTGCGCAATGATAGAGGGAAGGCACAATGGGAAACGTGGTCGGCAGTCCCGAACGCGACAGAAAACGCCGCCGCCGGCCGCCAGCGCCATGACGTGACGAAACCGGAGCCGATGCCCGGAGGCCCCCCTCGGCCTGAATAGAGTTTCGCGCTCGGGCGCCGGCCACCTGTTGCCGGATTCGCCCTCGGCGGCCAGGTTTCGGGACCCTTTAGGGATTGGCGTCCCGCGCGTGCATGATTCCTCAACAATTTCGGGGTATGGTGAGACATGCGCGTGCCCGGCGACACCGTAGAGAAAGAGGAGGAAACGGCGAGCCATGACAAACAAGCGTAGATTGACCGGACTGGCGGGCGCCGTTGTGCTCGGATTCAGTCTGTCCGGGTGCGGCCTTTTTGGTGCAGGCAACTCATCTGACCCGGTTCTGGCCACGGTGAACGGCCAGGCCATCACCAACTCCAGCTGGCTCCAGTCGATTGACGGCTTAGGCGTGCTCCAGGGACAGAAACTGTCCACCACGACTGCCAACAAGAAGAGTCAGGTCAAGCAGCTCATGATCTGGAGTGCCGTCGAGCAGTGGACGCTGGCGCATCATCTCATCACCAAGAAGACGGCCCAGCAGCAGGCTCAGAAGCTTTTAACCCAACTTGAGACCTCGGCCGGCAGCAAGGCTACGCTCACCCATGATCTGAAGGGCTACGGGCTCACCCTGCCGCAGTTCAGCTCGTTCCTGACCCAGCAGCAGATCCTGCAGGTGGCGTTCAACAAGGAGACGGCGCACGTCCCGGTGCCGTCCGTGACCGCCGAACAGCAGTTTTACAACCAGAACAAGACCCAGTTCATGAACCCGCAGAGCGACCAGGTGCAGGTCATTCTAGTCAAGAGTCAGACAGAGGCCTCGTCTATCGAGGCCCAGCTAAAGGGCGGCGCCAACTTTGCCACCCTGGCCAAGAAAGACTCGATTGACCCGTCCAAGGCGCAAGGTGGAGAGCTGGGCAACGTTCCCGTGAGCACCCAGTCCGGCATGCCGACCAATTTCGTGAACGTCATGAGCGGCCTCAAGGCGGGACAGTACGGCATCGCCAGCACCCCGTCGGGCTACTACGTAATGCAGGTGCAGAAGGTGAACCCGCCCGCGGAGCAGGCGTTCACCGCCGTCGAGGCGAGCATCAAGACGTACCTGCAGAACAACAGCAAGAACCAGGCCTTCCAGTCCTGGGGCACGCGCATTGAAAAGCAGTACAAGACCCAGTTCTTGATGAAGTAGGGCGGTCCCAAGCCGCGCCGATCTCTTAGGGAGGGACCTCCATGCAGGCATCGACTACGATGGCGGCACCGGAGGTCCCTTTCTCGAGGAGCCTCGGAAGCCGCCAGCGGCGGGCCCTGCTTGCCCACCCGCTCTGGTGGGTCGGCCTCATGATCATCGTGGCCCTGGCCGTCTTCTCGTTCGTGGGGCCCCTCTTCTACCACGTGAGTCCCATCGCCGTGCATCCTTACATCAGCGATTCGCCCCCAAGCGCCCACCATCTGTTCGGCACCGACGTGCTGGGACGCGACGAGCTCTCCCGTGTCATGTGGGGTGGACAGGGGTTCATGCTGGTCGGTTTCGTGTCGGCCATCTGCGCCTCGGTCCTGGGAACCGGCGTCGGCCTCCTGTCAGGATTTGCGGGCGGGCTCACCGACCGCCTCCTGATGCGCGTGGCCGACATCTTTCTCGGCATTCCTCAGCTGGTGCCGCTCCTGTTGTTTGACGTCATTTTCCTCCCGAACGACTTCACCATGATCGTCATCCTGGCGTTCACCAGCTGGCCGCTGGTGTCGCGCCTGGTGCGGGCCGAAGTGCTCACGGTGCGCGCCCGGGACTACGTGGAGGCGGCCGTGGCCGCGGGCGCAAGCCGCCCGCGGATACTCCGGCGTCACGTCCTGCCCAACATCCTGTCGACTTCGCTGGTGTCGGCGTCGGGGCAGTTGGGCCAGACCGTGCTCATCCTGGCTACTGCCAGCTACCTCGGTTTCGGGTTGCCGCCGCCTAACCCCAACTGGGCGTCCATGGTGGCCGATTCGACTCAGTACCTGACAGGTGGCAACTGGTGGCTCTTTCTGGCGCCGGGGCTCGCGTTCATGTTCCTGCAGGTGTCGGTGTACTTCATTGCAGACGCGGTGCGAGAAGCCTTCAATCCCCGCGCGCTCCAGGGGGCAAGCTGATGGGCCGCTATCTCCTGGTGCGGCTCGGCGAGGCGGTGGTGACGCTCCTCGTCATCGCGATGGCGATCTTTGGCCTCCTGCACCTCATACCCGGAAGCCCGGTCTATGCGATCCTGGGACACGACGCGACGCCGAAGGCGGTGGCCCAGCTAAACGCCCTCTTGGGATTGAACCTGCCCATCTGGGATCAGTTCGGCCGCTGGCTTCAGGCGACCTTGTTTTCCGCCCAGGGGGGCCAGGTTCTGACCAGGCTCCTGCCTGTCACCCTCGAGCTTCTCGGCTTCTCCTCGGTCATCGCATTTGGGCTGGCCTGTGTGGTGGCCTTAGTCCAGGTGCTCCATCCACGCTCGCTCGCTGACCGGGTGCTGACCGCCCTGACTTATGGATTCTACGGCTTTCCGGCCTTCTGGCTTGGGCTCGTGCTCATCTGGCTCGTGGGCCTGGAACTCCTGTGGCTGCCGCCCAATGGCTGGCCCGGGGCCCTGCAGCCAGGGCTTGGCAGCTGGGTCGTCCACCTCATCATGCCGGTGGCGACCCTCGCGCTCACAACCGTGGGCGGGTGGTCCCGGTACCTGCGCGCCAGCATAGAGGAGGCGCTGCAGGCCGACTATGTGCGGACGGCCCGCGCCAAAGGCGCCAGCGAGCGCCGCATCCTGGTGCGGCACGCCTTTCGAAACTCCCTCCTGCCGCTCATAACCCTGACCGGCATCTCGCTGCCCACGCTCATGAACAGCGTGATTGTGGTGGAGGTCATCTTCTACATCCCGGGGGCAGGCGCCGGATTCCTGCAGGCGTTAGACGGCCTCGTCTTCAGCACGGCCACCACCATCGCGTTTTTCCTGGCTGTCGTCACCGTGTTGGGAAACGTGGTGGCAGACGCCTGCTACAGCCTCGCTGACCCCCGCATTCAGTACAATTGACGGCGCCCGTCGCGGCGAGAGCGGCCCGAAACCGGAGCGGCTCTTAGAGGTGCCCGTGCCGCTGTCGCGAGAACGCCGGTCCTGGGGTCGATTCGCCGGCGCGGCCGTGACGTTGACAGGCCCTCTCCACAACAACATCGGCTGAGTCAGGAATCCCCGGGCTGACACGTCGCCCTACGGGGACACGGCGGGACGGGCAGACTGCCATTCGAACCAACGGCCGTGTCCGTCCTCGAGCCCCAGACGGCGGCTTGTGAACCCGGATGGCGAGGCCACGTCAAGATAGAGCCCTGGCTCTTGATGCACGTTGTTATAGAGGTGCGCGACCGGGCGCGTGCGACCCGCCGCACGGATTTCCTGCAGCAGGCGCTCCCGCACGGCCGGCCCCATCTGATTGGCCACGTGCAGATGAAACACCACCGGGACGGTGCCGCCGGGGGCCTCTCGCAGGAGCGCCGGCAGCAATGCCACCCCATCCCCCGCAACGAGCCGCGGTGGATGGTCGAGAACCTCCCGGACGGCCGCGTCCAGGATGCGGCGCCGCTCGGATGCTTCGGGCCAGACCAGGGCCCGGAGCCATCGGAGGTCTTGCGGATTGCGGACATCCAGCACGTTCAAATCGACACCGACGCGAAATGCCACCGGGGCGGGAAGCTGCGGCGGCACCATGCCCGCTCCCCGCGCTTCTGCCCGCAGGGTCAAGCGTCCGTCGGGCGCCCCCACGGTTTCGCCGGTCCCGTAGTCATATCGAAACCGGTCCCACAAGAGGAGCAGTCCCGCGCTGCACCCAAGCTCAATCAAGGAGAGCGGGACCCCCATCTCCTCCTCAATGAGCCCGAACGCCGGGTAGAGGTACGAGGCGCGCTGCACCTCATTGGTCTGCACGCGCCGCGTCTGCAGGCGCTCGGTGAGGGCCGCGGCATGTGTCAGGCAGAAGTCCCGAAACGAGGCACCGACGGTAGCCGGAAGGGCCGCAAGCGGCGTCAGGTCAGCATAAAAGTCGCGAAGCGGGTGGTCGACGCCCGTCAGCAGAAGATCGTGCACCGACGCCAGCAGAAGATTCGGAACCGGCTGCCCGGGGCGGGCATGGCTCGCCAGCTCGAGGACCTGGGCGTCTTCCGCAATCTCGCTGGCCAGCACCTCATACAGGGGAGACTCGCCCGCCGCCTCCAGGGCGAACCGGGCGAACCGTTGCGACAGCGCCGAATGTTCCATGTTCCTCCCACGACCGGCAAACTTCCTCCCATCATAACCCGGAAGCCTTGACCCGCCGCCAGCCGCCGAAAGGGAGGAGCCCTCAAAAGCCCTCAGCCACGCGCCTTTCAGCTGGCTTCGGATCCCGCGACGCGGATACGTGTGCACGGCGAATGTGCGGGGCGGACGCGCGGCCGGCACACGCTCACGAGTCCGATGTCCCCGTCCCGGTTGGCGGCCTCATCCTGTCTGACACGGGGTACGCCCGACGCATGGGCTCTCGGTGCATCGCAAGCGGGCCCGCGGGTGCTCGGGCCGCGGAGAGCTCCACCGGCTGACAGCCGGGCGCCCTGCCGTACTCGAAATCGCCCACCCAAACCTGCGGCCTCGCTCCCCGCCGTAGCCGCTTCGGCCGCATGGGACGGGGCGCGTCAGCGGAAGAGACCCGGGCAATGCCCGGGTCTCTTCCGCACCAGGGACAGCGCGTTCAGGGAATCAAGCCGGCAAGCCCGTCTCGCAGCCGATCCCGCTCGCTCTCCGACATCGTTTCAGACAGGCCTTCCACCAGCTGGCAGGCCTCCACAATCCGTGTGATCTTGAAAAGGGCCCCCTGGGCCGCGGCGAGCTGCGTCAGGACATCCCGGCATGCGGCGCCGCGGGTCACCATGGCCTCCACTCCGCGCACCTGCCCCTCGATGCGGCGAAGCCGCCGCACGAGGTCCTTTTCCGACCAGAACACCTGCCGCCCAGCCACGATAAGTCCCCCATTCTTACGGGAGTAATTATACCGTAGGCGGTACCGAATTCTTCTCCAGACGGCCCCGTTGCCGTCCGCGGGACGGTCCGCGATAATCGCGGCTAGAAGCCGAAAACTTGCGGAGGTCACGTGGGACGGGTCTTTCTTCTGCTGGGCGTGGCGCTAGTCGTGGC
>JAJZYZ010000115.1 GCA_021797815.1 Bacillota bacterium | reverse complement strand
TGTACGCCCACCCGGACGTGCAGACGGACCGCTTCCTCCACCGTCGCGGCCATGACGCGCGGATCCCCGGCGTGAAACCCGCACGCCACGTTGGCCGAGGTGATATGGGGCAGGAGGTCGCTGTCGGCACCCATCGTCCAGGCGCCGAAACTCTCTCCCATGTCGCTGTTGATGTCGACAGTCCTCGTGGCCCGCTCCTCGGGGTCCCGGACCGCTGTCGGTTCGCTCAATGACTTTCCCCTTTCTGTCCTGTCCTTTCCTGTCGTGCCGGAAGCATCCTCCGCCGCCGTCAGGGATCTGCGATCCACAAAAGCGGGTCCCCCTCAGAAACCGGTCTTTGTGCCGGGCAGCACCACGCGGCCGTCCCGTCTCGGGGGGAGAAAACCACCACCCTCTCCTCTCCTTGCCGGACGACGGCCACGCTCTCGCCTGCCCGCACGGCCGCGCCGCCGATCCGTATGTCGTCGACGACGCCGCCGCCCGCCGGAGCCGTGATCGACGCGGCCACGCGGCCCGGGGAGATGGCCATCCGTGCGTTCGCCAACGCCGCCAGTTCGCGGGCGGCCGCGGCCGCCCCGTCTCGTGACACGAGCTCCATCCGCACCGCCTCCCCCGGACGAAGCTGGGCCAGGCGGGGCCAGTCAGCCCGGATCACGTGGGCCGGCACGAAGTACCCCCCGACCGTCCCCCGTGCCTTCAAGAGCACAATCACCTCGCCGGCCGGTGTGACCTCGACGCTGCCCATGGCCATTCCCTCGGAAAGGCCGGTGCCTCCCGCCGCCCCCCGCTCCAGCGCCAGACGGGCCAGGTCCGCTCCGATCCGCTCGGACAGGCGGAGTCCCACCCGGTCCGAGCGGGGCGACACGTGAAACAGGTCCATCGTGAGCCGCCGGACGGCGTCCTCACCCTCATCGCTCGCAAGGAGCCTCACCGGTCCGGACGGCGCCATCGCCGCGCGGGTTGCCAGATAGAGCGGCCCACCGCCGTCCCCCTCGGCTTCCAGCATGTCACCGGCGGCGAGTGGACGCCCGTTGATACCGCCCCGCCCCAGCAAAAGATCCGTGGACCGGCTTTCAAGCCATCGGTCACCGGCAAATCCGCCCGCGGCGGCCAGATACGCCCGAAGACCCGTCCGCGCCCGGGAAAACGTGATGCGGTCACCGGCGCGGACGCCCACGGCCGATCCCGGTGACCACGGGCGGCCGTTCAGGCGGGCGTCCATATCCGCGCCGGCGAGGCCAAGAAGGCCGTCTGCCACCACTTCCAGCTCGGGACCCGCAAGCGTCATCTCCAGCACCGCGCCATCGGGCCCGTTTCCCGCCAGGCGGTTGGCGACCGCGGCCGCGTAGTCGTCCAGCACGCCCCCGATGCTGATGCCGAGCGACTCATAACCCCGACGACCCCTATCCTGCAGGGTCGTCAGGAGGCCCGGACGCACCACCTGAAGTCTCATCCGGAGTCCGTACCGAGAGCAAGATCCGCGTATTGCGACACACTCACCGCCACAAAGCGCAGGGAATCCCCCGGTCGAATCAGGACCGGCTCGGCGGCTTCAGGCGAGAAGAGGGGCAGCGGCGTCCGTCCCAGGATGTGCCACCCGCCGGGCGTCGGAAGCGGGTAGATGCCTGTCTGCCGACCCGCGATGGCGACCGATCCGGCCGGCACCCGCTCGCGGGGCGAGTCGCGGCGCGCCAGCTGCAGCCGGTCGTCAAGGGGGGCCGCGAACGGAAACCCGGGCGCAAATCCGGTGGCGTAGACCCGGTAGACCGGGTGTGTATGGATGGCCACCACCTCATCCGGAGCGAGCCCGAGCCGCGCGGCCACGTCTTCCAGGTCCGGACCGTGTTCGCCCCCGTAGGAGACCGGAACCGTCACCACGCGTCCCTTTTCCTCGGCCGCCTCCGGCTCCAGTCCGGCCAACCATTCGAAGAGCGGGTCCCGTCCAATGATCGCGGGATCGTACTCGATAAGGACGCTCGTGTAGCCGGAGATGACTGAGAGAACGCCTGCCGGCGCCTGCCGCCGGACGGCCGCCGCGATCCCCAGCACCGCCTCATTGACCCGAACGTCGAGCCCCTCACCGAGGATAACCCGGAGGGCGCCGTCGCCCGCGTCCCGGATGATCCGGGCACCGGGCCGACCGCCGAGGGAGGTTCCGCCGTCTCCCCGATTCGCTCTTGATGCCGCCCCGTCACCGTCCATCCCGTCGACTCCGATCTGCCGTTTCGAGCTTGGCGAATTGGTCCCGGTCCTCTAACCTAACGAGGAGCCCTCTCACGCGTGTGGAGGAGGTGCCTATGTCTGACCCACTGCTCCCACTCATCATCGTCGAAGGGGCCAACGACCGCCGCCGGCTGCGCCAGGTGCTCCCCGATTCCATTCCCATCGAGCTCACCTACGGCATCCCGAGTGCGGACCGCCTCGAAACCCTGGCCCGCCTCGCCCGCCATCACGCCGTGGTCATCATGACCGACAACGACCCGGCCGGACGGCGGATCCGCGGCATCCTGGCCGATGCCTTTCCCGACGCGATTCACCTGCACACCAAGCGGGGCTACGGAGGCGTCGAGCACACGCCGCTCGAGTATCTGGAGGCACGCATGCGCGCCATCGGCCTCCTCGGCCCCGAAGAGGAGAAAGCCTGGTGATCTAGTCGAGCCGCGCCTCCGAAAACGGCTCCCGCGCCTTATAGGGCGCGCTGGCCGCATCCAGGTCCGAGAGCGCCTTGTCGCCGAGCGTGATGGCCGCGGCCCCGAGATTTTCCTCCAGCTGTTCGGGCGTGCGGGCGCCGGCGATGGCCGAGCAGACAACCGGGTTCTGCATGAGCCACGCCAGCGCCACCTGCGACGTCGTCGCGCCCACGTCGTCCGCGACCGCGCGGACCGCGCCGGCCAGCGCGAGGAGGCCCGGATCCTGGTAGCGGTCCCCGCTCCGCGTCGCGCCGCGCGAGTCTTGGGGCGCCGCCTCCCCGGCACGGTACTTGCCGGTCAGAATGCCGGACGCCAAGGGATAGTACGCGATGATGCCGATGCCCTGGTCGCGCGCCAGTGCGTTGAGCTCGCGCTCCGGGGTCCTGTCCGCCAGGGAGTAGCTCACCTGATTGGTCACGAACGGCACCACATGGAGCCGCTCCGAAACCGAAAGCGCCTTCATGAGCTCCCACGCCCGATAGTTGGAGGCGCCGACATAGCGCACCTTCCCGTCGCGCACCAGGGCGTCCAGTGTCTCCAGGGTTTCGTCGAGCGGGGTGTCGGCATCAAACGTGTGCACCTGGTACAAGTCAATGTAGTCAGTCCGGAGCCGGCGAAGACTCCCTTCCAGCTCCCGCACCAGATGGTAGCGGCTGGCCCCGCGGTCGTTTGCCCCCGGACCCACCGGGAGGGCCGCCTTGGTGGCGAGCGCCACCTCCTGCCGGTGGGGCGGAATCCACTGTCCGATAACGGTCTCGGACGCCCCGCGGCCGTATGTATTGGCGGTATCAATCAGGGTGATGCCCGCCTCCAGCGCCCGGTCAAGAATGCGGTGCGACGCCTGCTCATCCGCGCGGGCGCCGAGCGCATTGGTGCCAAGGCCGAGGGCCGACACCTGAAACCCGGTCTTTCCCAGCCGACGGTATATCATGAAAACCTCTCCTCCGGCTTTGCGCCTGTTCGCGTAACTGCCTATCCACCAGGTTCTTGGGGCGCGTGTTCGGGCCACCCAAGCACGCGGCGCGGATTCTTGGTGTCGCAATAGCTCTCGCCCGCCGTCAACACGACGGCGCCCGGCGTCCGCGCGCGCACGAAGCTGTCAAGCCGCGCCCGGTCCGGAACGGGGATCCGGCCCCTCACCTCCACGCGGTCCGAAAAATTCACGGCCAGGGCCTCGCCGACCAGAGCGGGAAAATCGTGCTGCACCATCTGATACTCGGGATAGAGGAGCATGAGCCTGACCGCCAGCCACTCCTCGGGAGGCTCGAGCCTCGCGGCCGCCGAAGCCGCCGTCCCCGCTTCCAGATAGGCGCGGTACAGGCCCGGACGGCCGAGCTTCACCCCGCCGAAATGGCGGGCCACCACGACCATCGCGCGCTCCAGCCCCTGGCGCCGCAGAAGCTCCAAAAGCGGGCGGCCGGCCGTGCCGGTGGGCTCCCCCGCGTCGGAGAAGGCCTCTTGTCCGTGTGGGCCGCGAAGCGCATACGCGTAGTGGCCCGCTCCGGGAATGCGGGCCGCCGCCAGAGCGAGGGCGCCCTCGGTGTGTTCGGCTCCGTCAATCGCGAGCAGCACTCCCGTAAACACCGAGCGCCGCACCGTCACGACGCCAAGCCCCGGCTCCACAACCCAGCGCACCGGGCTATCTCCCGCCACACATCTTAGCTTTCATCAGCAAAAGCGCCCTTCCAGCAGGGATTGTCTCATAAATCGTTAAGTGAGTTAGTGGTACCGGTCGAAGCCCACAGACATCAGGATGAGGACGGAGGACCCTTCATGGCAGAGGATCGCTTGCAAGAAGTCGCGACCATGCGCTGGCGCGGGATCGGACCGCACCGCGGGGGCCGTTCGGTTGCGGTCGTGGGGCATCCCACCGACCCGCTCACCTTTTACTTCGGCGCCACCGGCGGCGGGGTATACAAGAGTGAAAACGCCGGTGTCACCTGGACCAATATTTCGGACGGGTATGTGAAGGCGGCCTCGGTGGGCGCTCTCGCCATCGCGGCCGCCGATCCGAACGTGCTCTATGTCGGCATGGGCGAGGCCTGTATCCGCGGCAACGTGTCGTTCGGGGACGGCGTCTATCGATCCGACGACGGCGGCCGCACCTGGAGCCACCGGGGACTGTCCGCCACCCGGCACATCA
>JAJZYZ010000114.1 GCA_021797815.1 Bacillota bacterium | reverse complement strand
AGGGTGCCAGCGGGCCCCTCATCTTGGACATGTCTATGTCTCCTTGTATGGAAGTATTGGAGCATCGCTGCTCGGCTGTCTGACGGCTGGCCCAACGGTCATCCAGGACAGTCACCCCGTCCCGTCGAACGATGGTCCCCAGACTCGGTGCGGGGTAAGGCCCTGTCTCCTTGCGCACGAGCGCTTGCAAAGAGTGCCGCCCCGCGTCGGTCGGGCCCAATGCTCACGCCCACGGTGCACCCTCCGTCGGAGCCCGCGTGGGTAGCAGCACGCGGCGTGTCGTCTCCGCGGACCACTAGTGCTGATCGTCTGCAAGGCTGCATCCGTCCGACCGACCGACGGGACCCCCGACCGGGGGAGATGCGAACGGAAAGGAGGTGAAATCTATGGAGACCCTCTTGGTGGGGATGGACGTCAGTCGCCGACAGCATCATGTCGGCTTCACCAACGGCGATGCCACCCAGCGCTGGGGCCGCCTCATCGTGCCCAATGACGCGGTGGGTGCCCAGCGCCTGGCTACCGCCATCGCCGAGCAGGCGCAGATCCATGCCTGTGGCGCCGTGCGGATTGGCTTGGAGGCCACAGGTGTCTATGCGTGGCATCTGGCCTTGTGGCTGACGCAGCACCCCCGGGCCGAGTCCCCGTGGACCGTCTACCTGCTGCAGCCCCGGACCGTGCATCGAGTGACCCAGGCACGGCCCAGCAAAGCAGCGAAGACCGACGCCCAGGACTCCTGGAACGTGGCCGCGGTTCTCAGTCACCCGGCCTGGTTGCCCCGCCCGTTTTCCCTGACAGAGCGCACGCTGGCGCTGCGGGCCTTGACCCGGCACCGGCATCATCTGATCCGTCAGGTCACGCGGCTCAAGAACTACGTCGCCAGCTACCTGTTCCTGAAAGCCAATGGCGTCGTGTTGCAAGAGACCCTGGACCTGCACACGCGGGCGGCGGAAGCGTTGCTCCTCGAGTACCAGACCGTCGAGGACATCGCGGCGGCCACTCTGACGGATCTCGTCACCTGTCTGCAGACCGGCGCGCGCGGCCATCTGGCCGACCCGACCACCGCGGCGCGGGCCGTCCAGCAGGCGGCCCGCGACTCGTTCCGGTTGCCCGGCGTGTTGAAAGAGCCCGTGCATCAGATCGTGAGTTGGACGTTCCAGGACCTGCGGCACCTGGCGGTCCAGCTCACGCAGGTGGAACAGCGGATTGCCCGCGAACCGGGGGCCCGGGACAACCGGCTGCTGACCGTTCCGGGCATCGGACCGGTCTTCGCCGCCGGGATCCTGGCCGAGGTCGGGGACATTCGCGCGTTCCCCGATGACGACCAGCTGGCTCAGTTCGCGGGTCTGACCTGGCCCCCGGTGCAATCGGGGACCTGGACGGCCACGGATGTGTCCCTGGCCCGCACCGGCAACGGCTATCTCCGCCACTATCTCGTCGAAGCAGCGAACAGCGTCCGACGACACGACGCGACGTACGCCGCTTTCTATGCCCGGAAGTACCACACCAGCACCCAGCACGCACACAAACGGGCGCTGGTGCTCACGGCCCGCAAACTGACGCGCTTGGTCTTCGCTCTGCTGCGCGATGACCGGGCGTACGATCCGACGCATCAGTCGGTGCGGCGGAGTCGTCCCCGTCCTTAGCCTCCTGGCCGACCGGCAGGACCCATGTCCCATATCCTGCCATCGCAAACCAGACCGGAGGCCTACCGGGGTTTTCGTTTGCCTCGACGTCATGCTACTACAGCTCCTTGACATCTACACCCCACTCTTCCCCCGGATCGCTCCGGGAGTCAGGAGTTCGACAGGGCGCCCCGATTATGCCGTGTCGCCGCAGGGGATTCGCAGCCGTATGGCCGGTTGGCGGCCCTGCCGCGGCATAATCCGGCCCTCGGCATAATGCACCTTATGCCGATATCGGCATAAGGTCCACAAAGCCCGGAACGTGTTGGACAAAGTGCCGGCCACCGCGCGGGCGGAGGTCAAGGCCCATCTGGGGGAGATCCGGGAAGCTGCGACGCCGGAGGCCGGGCGTCAAGCCGTCGCCGCGTTCCAGGCCCGCTTCGGGCGGGACTATCCGAGTGCCACCAAGAGCCTGCTCGACGACCTGGACGCGAGCCTGAATCACTTGCGGGTGGCGCCGGCCCACCGGAAGTACGTGCGGACCACGAATTTGCTGGAGCGGACCTTCGAAGAAGAACGGCGCCGGACGAAGGTCATTCCGCGCTTCTGGACGGAACACAGCGCCTTGAAGTTGATTTTCGGCACCCTGGACCGGGCCAGCCGGCGGTGGCAACGCCTGCGGTTCTCGGACGTGGAGGTGAAGCACATGGACCAATTACGGCGGGAGCTCGGCTTGGACAGCCAACCCGCCCCGAAAAGCCCCGAAACATCGGGCGACGTTGCGTGAGCCAGACCTCTGACCACTTTTACAGCGCGAGAGAGACATCATCTCTCCGCCCCCTGACACCGGTCTCGATACCGCCATGACCCCAAAGTGGCCCCAAATGAACGAAATCGCTCCGGCGTACACGCTCGGGGCGATCCAGAAACTGAGTCCCTGTCTCAAAACTTGATGGTGCGCCCGGTAGGATTTGAACCTACGGCCTTCTGATTCGTAGTCAGACGCTCTATCCCCTGAGCTACGGGCGCATGTCAATCTATGAGTGGCGGAGGGGGTGGGATTCGAACCCACGCCAGGCTTTCGCCCTCTAACGGTTTAGCAAACCGCCCTCTTAACCTCTTGAGTACCCCTCCGTCAACAGCGACGGTCATTGTAGCACGCGCGGCCATCTACTCTCAAGGCGGTTATGGACGCGCGCCGCGCGGAAAACTTTGGCGGAGGGGACAGGACTCGAACCTGCAAGCCCTCACGGGCGGTGGTTTTCAAGACCACTGCGTTACCAGTTACGCTACCCCTCCGCGAAACTGTGCACACAAGTCTACCAGCCACGTCCGAGGGCGTAAAGCGAGGTCCCTATGCTAAGGTGCGGTGGAGGGGGCGTCGTCATGCGGCTTATTCCACGCATCAACACGCCCTGGTCGACCGGCGTATGGGCGCTGTTGATCGACTCCTTTGCCAGTAATTTCGGCTTTTTTCTATTGATGCCCGTACTGGCCGTATATCTGACGCGCGACTTGGGCTGGTCGGCCTGGACTGCGGGACTCCTCCTTGCGCTCCGTCAATTTGCGCAGCAGGGACTTGCGCCCTGGGGCGGGGCATGGGGCGACCGTCTCGGGTATCGAGCGGCCGTGGTGCTGGGCATGGAAGTTCGGGCTGCCGGCTTTATCTTGTTTGGATTCGCGCATTCCGGCGTCCTGATTATCCTGGCCGCCCTGCTGTCAGGTCTCGGCGGCGCCCTGTTCGGACCCGCAGACGCGGCGGCCTTGGCCGTGGCGGTCCCGAAGGAAGAGCGCGCGCAGATCTTCAGTCAGCGGGTGATGTTTGGCAACGGCGGCATGATTCTGGGGCCGGTCGCGGGTGCGTATCTCCTTGCGGTGGGATTCGACGTCGTGTCGGTGGCGGCCGGGCTCATGTTCCTGCTGGCCGGCGTCTTTACCGCCATTTACTATCCCAAAGAGGCCGTGGCGCCCCGTAAGAGCAGTGCCGAACCGGGGAAGTTTCGCCGCGTCCTCAATAATCGGCCGTTTGTATCCCTGGTGGCCACGCTGTCCGGGTACTACCTTCTCAGCAGTCAGCTCAACATGGTGCTGCCCCTGGTCGTGGTGGCCGATCATGTCTCCACGTCGATGATCGGATGGCTGTTCGCTCTGTACTCAGGCGTGGCCATTCTCCTGCAGACAACCGTCACGCGGTGGGTCCGGCACGTATCCTTTCAGACGCAGATGGTCTGGGGCTTCGTCGCCGCCAGTCTCGGCATGGTGGCCAACGCCTTTTCATCCTGGACCGTTCTGGCGCTGTTTGTCGGGGTGCTCTTGTTGGCCGCGGGCTCCATGCTCATCACACCTGCCACCTTCGCGGCGACGTCGGAGCTTGCAGATCCGAACGAGTTCGGGCTTTACTATGGCTTTCGGAATGTATCGATGGGCATCGGGGGGTCGCTTGGCAACGCGGTCGGCGGGTTTCTCTTCTCGGTGGGAAGCGCCATCGGGTTCCCCGCCCTTTCGTGGCTCATCCTGGCGGTGGTCGGCGGGACCTCCACAGGTATCATGCGCTCTCTCCATCTGCCGCTCCGTGATGCGAACTCACTCCACGAACGCCAGGGGATGGCGTAGGTCGATGCGCCACAACTGCAAAGCCGGAGCGTGTCCATGACCGACAACATGCGCCTTGGGATCCGCCTGGGCCTTTATCTGGCGCCTCTCGGCATCCTTTTGGCTCTTCCCACCTTCATAGCCACGGTGCGGATTCACAGTATGGCGGACGGACCGGCGTACTGGCTTTACTGGGTCCAGAACCTGCTGCCCCTCGCCCTCCTGGCGCTGGTAGGCGGCCTGGCCCGCCGACGTGGGTACGGCTCTGCCAGCACGGGTCTGTGGGCGGGCATCACCTACGGTCTTGTCGCCGGCGCTTCCCTGTACGGGGCCGCAGCCCTGACGCCTGACCGAAGCCGTCTCGCCAACGAAGTGTGGAGGGCCCTCCTCCTGCGGGGATACGTGGGCACTCCTGCCCGTCATCACGCCGTGGTGGCCTCCGTCATGCATCCGAACGCGCCCGCCTATATCGCGAACACCGCCCTCGAATTCGCCCTCGTCGGGCTTTTGGCGGCTCTTGTCGGCGGACTCCTGCTGCGCGGCCCCAAGCAGCAACCGGAAGCGGCGCACGAATGACACGGCCCGAAGGCCGGACCCATCCGCGCGATCGGGAGTTAGAGTCCCCCCGCCCATACCCACCTGGAATACCTCAGCGTTTGGCTCCCCCACACCTCAAGCTCGTCGTGGGAACTCTTCTGCACTCCCCACATAGGCCTGCAGAGCCTCCGGAATCCGGAAGCGATCGGGGCCAAGCTGGTGGTTCTCCCACAATGCGGCCACGGTCCTTCCGACCGCCAGGGCGCTTCCA
>JAJZYZ010000113.1 GCA_021797815.1 Bacillota bacterium | reverse complement strand
GGTTGCCGGCTTGCGCCAGGCCCACGGGCACACTACGATTGCCATGTTGTCGGGTACCGACCCGTGGATCTGTGACCAACAGATCGTCCACGGGTCGGTCCTTTGTCATCCCTCCTCCACGAAAAATCCCGGGGGCGCGGAGGCCCCCGGGCCCTATACTGGCACTCATTGACGACACGCGTCCGCCTCTCTCTGGCGGAGAATCTGAGTCAGACTGATGTCACAAAGCTAGAGCCAAAACAAGCGGCCACGCTGCCGCAACGACTGACGGGGCTCCAGAGCGTCTACCCGGACCTGCACGCGGCCCTGCCGAGTCCGCTGCCGCTCGGGCGCGTAACCGACGATGCGGCTGTGGCGAAAGCGGGCCACCCGGCCATCATCGTCACCGGTCAGGTTCCGGGGGCCGATCTTGGGGAGCGCGAGCGCAAAGTCTTCGACCTCATCGCCCGGCGCACATTCGCGGCGCTCCTCGCTCCCGGGACTGACGAGCGAACGACGGTGCTGACGGATGCGGCCGGGGAGGTGTGGCGGACGAAAGGGACCGTCATCCTGGTACCGGGCTGGCGGACCGCCACCCGGACCTTGCCGGAGGCGAAGCCGGACACCAGCGACGAGGACGCCGACAGCGGCGGCATCCCAGCGGGCTTGCACGTCGGGCAACGCGTGACCATCCAGGATGTGGAGGTCCTGACGAAAGCGACCAAGCCGCCCGCGCATCTCACCGACGCCAGCCTGCTGGCCCTGATGGAGAAGCACGGCCTCGGTACGCCGGCCACCCGGGCGGCCGTCCTGGATGTGCTGGTGCGGCGGGCCTACGTCACGCGTGAGAAAAAGAGCCTGACCACAACCGAGAAAGGCCGCGCGCTGCTCACCGTGGCCCCCGAAGCCCTCCAGAGCCCGGAAATGACGGGGCAATGGGAAGCGCAACTGGAGGCTATCGCCGGGGGGAGCGGCGACGGGCACGTGTTCCTGCAGGGGATTCGGCAATACACCGCCGAGGTGGTCGCGAGCGTCAAGGGCCAGGAACCGCAGGCGATCGGAGGCGGCGACCTCGGGCCGTGCCCCGTGTGCCATCAGGGCCGCATCCGGGCCAGTCAAAAGGGCTGGGGCTGCTCGCGGTGGCGGGACGGTTGCCGGTTTACGATCTGGCGCGTGGTGGCGGGCAAACGGCTCACGGAGGCCCAAGTGAAGGTACTGTTGGCCGGGAAGACCACGACCTTTATCAGCGGCTTCAAGAGCAAGGCCGGGAAGTTGTTCAGTGCCCGCCTCAAGCTCGCCGGCGAGCGGGTCGCGTTCGTGTTTGAGCCATCCCGCAAAGAAGCCTGAAGCGCGATGATCCCGCCGGGCGACGAGCCCGCTGGCCGTTGGGGACCCCCGGCTCGGGTTCAATCCCCCAACTCCGACTCGCGATTCCTGTCCAATTGGTGGAGATAGTCCCGTGGGCGGGGCAGATCGTGCGGGATGATATCCCACACCGTGTCCACATCGACATCGGCGTACCCGTGGATCAGCACATGGCGGAGCGCTTTCATCTCGCGCGCTTCAATGGCGGGATGCGCGCCCCGAAAGGTCTCCGAGAGCCGCCCCGCGGCTTCCCGGCAATTTCTAACTGTCGAATGACCGCCGACTGTCGGAATTCGTCGCGCATAAAGACATCACGAGAAACCTGCGCCCACTCCATCGCCTTCGTAATCGCCTCGTGGATATAGTGGACCTATAATTCATCACGGTAACGCGACATAAATGGGTTTCGCCTCCCGCAGCACGTCGTCACGAATGAGGGGGTCCAGCCGGGACGGTTTCACGAGATCGACCCGTCGGCCCCACAAATCCTGCAAGGTCAGCATGAGACGGATCCACGCCATCCCCCGGGCCGGCGAATCCGGCAGCAAGGTACACAACACATCAATGTCACTCTGGTCGGTGAAGTCATCGCGCAGGACGGACCCGAACAGGGCCAGTTCGCGGATCCCGTAGCGTCGGCAGATCTCTCTGAGCTGGTCGCGATGGATAGCAATCGGCAGGTTCGAAGGCATCATGAGCGTGTCCGTTTCCATGGGCTTCGCCCCCCGACCCCTTCCTCGGCTCGATTATTGCCCGTCATCGGCGTCGGGCCGGGGCCTGGGGGACACGCCGCGCGTGCGCTCCACCGGTTAGACCACTCGTCAGACCTCCGATGTCCGAACGCCCCCGGCTCTTCGGAGTCGGGGGCTTCTCTTATGGAGGAGGGGATGGTTCCGGACCCAATGGTGCGGCACCGCGCTTCCCCCTCCCGCGATGAGATGCGTGTCGCACCGTGTGCGTTAGCGGGCTTCGGCCCTGGGAACAATGTTCTACGCGTGAGGGAGAGACTGATCATGGGCCCGTTCATATCATGGCCGTCCAGGGGGTGCGCCAAAAAGGGGGTGAGTGGCCGAGCCCGGAAACCCGCGCCCCCGCGTTACCTGTTCCCCGCTTTTTGCCCCCGCCAAAAGGAAGTCCTTCCGTCGGATATCTCGAACGCGAAAACAGCCAGTCACTCGAGGTCGCAAGCTGTCACGACCGACGCACCAGCCCTGGCTTTCGCCACATGACCCACGCCGCGTAGAGACAAAGGCAAAACCCAAGCACCACGCCAATCCATCCCAACGTCAAGATGGACCGTCCCTCAGAGCAACCGATTTGGTAGGTGGGAGTGACCTTCACTCCTGTCGCTAGACAATACCCCGCCCACCATACGGCCGATTCCTTGGACCCTGCCGAGGTTACGCTGAAGGCGTACAGCCGCGGTACCCAATATCCGAAGGCCACCAGGAAGAGGCCGCTTCCGACCAGGCCGACGTGCTTGCACATGATGATCCGATCCCGCTTACCCATTTGTCCCGTTGGTGCAAATGGTCTGCCCATATACCGGAAAGGCCTCGCCGGAGAGAGCTCCCGGATACTGTCTGCACACGGCATTGTTGTTGCACCAATCACCATCTACATAGTAGTTCCGATAGCCCATGGCCTCGTCATCCCCGGGGCAACCCCTATACCGTATCGGGCTGCTGAAAACCGGCAAGAAAGGCTCCGGATACGTGGAACTCCCGGGCCACTCAGCCACACAATCGAAGCTCGCGGTGTCCGTCCCACTGTCCGTGTCAATAAGATCCTGGTAAGCCCCCGTCGCCCCATTCTCCAAATAATGTTCCACGTTTCCGCCGCTTCCGCTCAAGTGCCGGACGGAGATGTAGATGGAATTTCTCGGGGTGGACGACCGGTGCCCGGCGATTTGGGGTTTGTTGGTACACTGTGGTCTCCGTGAACATGTAGTAGCTTGGCGTACGCTGCGCGAGTGGAAGGGCTCCCGCGTGGGCTAAAGTGGACGCCTCAGTCAAGACAGCCGGTCGGGCTCTCGTCGTCCCACTGTCCCTCCTCGCCGAATGTGAACGATCGCGATGGGAGCCGCCGTCATGTGAGACAAGAGCAGAGGGTCGACGGACCACGAGAAGAACCCTCGCGGCCTGGCGCCCTGGGCTCGTTAGCCCGACGGAGGACGGTCCCAGCATTCGGTGTCCATCCAAGCCGGCGTGATGCTGCCCGCCGTGGAGAGGGTGAAGCCTGGCGGTGCCGAGTCCTTGACTAGGCGCGTCAGCAGACAGTCTAATACACGTTGCACTATCGGCGGTGGACGATTCGTTTCAGGAGGGGGCGATTCCCGCCCCGGCCTCGCGGCCTCCAGCCTCCTAAAGTCCGTGCCAGCGCGTTTCACGGGGATGGCCGTCTCGCCCTCGTCGCAGTTCGACTCCCTTCACACCGCGGCAGGAAGGACGTCTCCGTTGACGATGGGCCGGTACCGACCGTGGGTTCCGAGGCGCCGACTTTGTGTGCCGCAGTTACCCGGAACGTCGCCCGGTTCTACTATCGTGGCAGCGGGCCGAGGTGTATCCATGTGCGAGCTCGTATCATAGATCAACGACACGGGTCGGCTCGGTGACCGTTCATCTCTTCGGTGAAAGCCGGTGGTATCTCCTGCGGTTTCATAACGCGAAGGACGGCCATGGTCGGCGACCTTCGGGGGCCGTTCTGGCAAGGTCTTCGGCATGAGTCGGAAAGCGGCGGCTGGAAAGCTCTTCGTGATGGTGGGAATGGTCGGGGCGGGCAAGACAACCCGTGCCCGCCAAATCGCGGCCGCGCGTCGCGCCGTGCGTCTTACGCCTGACGAGTGGATGATCCCCCTCTTCGGACTGGACTTCAGGGACGACCAGTACACGCACCGACGCGACACGGTAGAAGGCCGGCTCCTCTCGGTGGCACTGGACGTGCTCCGGGCGGGAGTGGACGTGGTCCTCGACTTCGGCTGCTGGGCGAAGGTCGAGCGAAGCGCCCTCCGCTTCCTCGCGGCGTCCGCGGGCGCCGACTGCGAGCTGGTGTACGTGCCCCTGCCGCCCGACGAGCAGAGTCGCCGGGTCAAGGACCGGTGGGAGGAAACGCCGCACACAACATTTCCGATCACGGACGACGACCTGGCGTTATGGACGAACCTGTTTGAGGCCCCAGACGCCGCGGAGCTCGCGGGCGGTCCCCTCGACCCGCCGCCGGACGGTTTCGCTGACTTTGGACACTGGGCGGTCGAGCGGTGGCCTTCTCTTCTTACCTGATGGGTAACGGGCGCACTCCACAGGCCTGGATTGTGTGCTCACCGTCGGCGCTGGAGGTCCACCGCATATTTTGTCGCCGTCTCGGCCCGATGGCCGGGGTACTCATCCCTCGGAATAAGTAGTCCCTGACCACAAGTCCTTCGGGCGCGGCTTCATGCCAGAACCCATCGGGATAGCCGGACGCGTCCATCCAGGTCTCGCGGCGCTGCCACGTTGCCCGAATTGGCGAGGAAGCCTGAAGGCGGGGGAGTATACTGGGTACAAAGGGGGTCGGACGACATCGTCCTGCGGTAGGATCCGCGGGTGGTCGTCGATGATGGTGCGCTCTCCGCACTGGCTCTTCGTCATGGAATCCAAGAGCTCGCACTCTTCGGTTCCGTCCTTCGAAGCGATTTCCGGCCCTGGAGCGATGTCGACTGCCTGGTGACGTTTTATCCGAGCCAGCCGGTGATGGACCTTCTTGACTTCATTGCGGTGCAGCGGGAGCTTGAGGACT
>JAJZYZ010000112.1 GCA_021797815.1 Bacillota bacterium | reverse complement strand
TCTCCACGACGCCCCTCGTCTAGACCCGGACGCCGCCGTCGTGACCCTCGACTGCGCGAACTATGCGCGAAACGCCTGGCCGTCTCCGCAGCGGGAGGAGATCTTGGGACTCCTTGGTGAATTTGGTGGCGAGGCGAACGTGCCGCTCCACCGCTACGACGCTGTGCGACCGGTGACCCTGGTCATCGATCACCACGTCACGAACCGTGCCTACGGCAAATGGAACTGGATCGAGTCGGACCGGGCCTCCGTGTCAGAAATGGTGCTGGAGATGATTCTGGTCCTCCAGGATCTGACCGGGCGCGGCGATCTCATCGATGAGGGCGCCGCCCGCTGCCTCATGGCGGGCATTGTCACCAGCACCGACTGGTTCCGCCATCACACCGACGAAAGAGTCTTTGCCGCCGCCGCCTGGCTTGAAAAGACGGGCGGGATGGATGGGCCGGCCAAAGAGGATCTCGCCTTCAATCTCTCCTCGGTGGATCTGGCCTACTTTCACCTGAGCGGCGCCCTGCGGCGTCTGACTCGGGTCCACGAGGGAGTCGCGTCGGTTCTGGTCACGCGCTCGCTTCTGAAGCGATATGGCGTCGCGGCCAGTGAGGCCGCCCGTTTCATCGACGAGATGACGGTCCTGCCGGCTGAGGTGTGCGTCCTGCTGGTGGAATTGGACGATGGAAGCATCAGGGCCCGCCTGCGGGGGCGGGGACGGCGCGTGGATACGCTGGCCGACGCGTTCGGGGGAGGCGGCCACGAGTATGCGAGCGGTACCATCCTGCCCAACCGGACGGCCGCCCGCCGCCTCGTCCGGGCCGCCGCCGCTCGGAAAGATACGTAGCTCGCTTGCCGCCGCTCCGTTGACACCCGCTTTTTCGCCGTTTTAAAATAGTGGGCACGCGCGTTCGGTCGCGCACCGTGGGGATGTAGCTCAGTTGGGAGAGCGCCGCGTTCGCAACGCGGAGGTCACGGGTTCGAATCCCGTCATCTCCACCATCTTTGTCTTTGGGGCCGGAAGCCCGCCGCGGCTACAGCCGCGCCGGCACCCGCCGGGCCACGCCCTCTGCGTCCGCCGCACGCGCCACCGCCGACGCCACCGCGTCCACCACCCGACGATTGAACACGCTCGGAATAATGTAGTCGAACGCCAGCTCGTCTGCCTCCACCACCTGGGCCAGCGCGCGCGCCGCGGCCAGCTTCATCCCGGTCGTTACCGAGCGTGCTCGCGTGTCGAGCACTCCCCGAAACAGTCCCGGAAAAATGAGCACGTTATTGACCTGGTTGGGATAATCCGACCGTCCCGTGGCCACCACCCGCGCGTACGCGTGAGCGCCGTCCGGGTCCACCTCCGGCACCGGATTGGCCATCGCAAACACGATCGGATCCCGGTTCATAATCTTCAGGTCTTCGGGCTCCAGAACATGACCGGTCGAGAGGCCGATAAAAACATCGGCGCCGACCAGCACATCTTTCAGGCTCCCCACCCGATTGGCCGGGTTGGTCATGCGCGCGTAGCGCGTCCATGACGGACGGTCCGGGTACACCTGTCCGTGCGGGATGGCCCCTTCCTTGTCGCACCCCACAATGTCCGTGATGCCAGCGCCCAGAAGCAGTTCGGTCGTGGCGGTGCCCGCTGCCCCCACGCCCGACACGACAACGCGCAGACCCTGCAGTTCCTTGCCCACGACCCTGGCCGCATTGATCAGGGCCGCCAGAATAACGGCGGCCGTGCCGTGCTGGTCGTCGTGGAAGACCGGAATGTCCAGGCGCTCCATGAGCCTCTGCTCCACCTCAAAGCAGCGTGGAGCCGAGATGTCCTCGAGGTTGATGCCACCGAACATGGGGGCGATGCGCACGACGGTCTCGACGATCTCGTCGACGTCGGTCGTATCGAGGCAGATCGGAAAGGCGTCGACCCCGGCCAGCGACTTGAACAGCACCGCCTTTCCTTCCATGACTGGAATGGCGGCGAGCGGGCCCAGATGTCCAAGCCCCAAGATGGCGGTGCCGTCGGTTACGATCGCCACCATGTTGCGCTTGGCCGTCAACTGAAACGCCTTGGACGGATCATCTGCAATGGCCTGCACAATTTTGGCGACGCCCGGCGTGTAGACGTGGGAAAGATCTTCCCGATTCTTCACCTGCACACGGGGTTCCACCGCGATCTTGCCACCAAGGTGCATAAGAAAGGTCCGGTCGGAGACGTACTCCACCTCCACGCCGGGCAGCGACCGCAGCTCAAGTTCGAGGTGGCCCATCTCGTCAGCCTGGGGCAGGGTGATTGTGAGGTCCCGGACCGTCGTATCTTCCTCTGACCGCACGAGGTCGAGGGCAATGACGTCTCCCCCGTGCCTCTCTACCGCATGGAGCAGCTGGCTAAACTCCACCTGCTCCCTCTTCAAGGTCATACGCAGAACAAACTGAACGCCTGGACTGGGAACTCCCATTTAAACTCTCTCCCTCCCGCGCACGCTCGCGAGATCGGTCTTCTCGCATTGTACCAACACCATTCGGGCCCTGGCTCGGCGATGGCGGGCTTTTGGGCATACCCCCTTGCACCCTTTAAGATACCGTGCTACGGTAATGGAACATTCGTTCTATCTCTTCCGAGGAGGTCGTGAAATTGGCGGATCTCATAAGGCTTGATCGCTTGCGGGCCCGTCGCAGCGGACCCGTGATCCGACTGGCCGGGCGACACTACCGTGTGATCCGTCCCGAGCTCGCGCATCTCGTCGCCTGGTGGCGGCAGCTACCGGATCCACCGGCTCGTTTCCGCCCCCGACTTGACGATCGACCTGCCGCCGCGGTAGTAGTACTGAGGAGCAATACGCGGTAGGGAACGGTGTCCGTTGGACGTTGTCGACGAGCTGCACAGACTGGGATGGACCGAGACCGAAGCGCGCGCATATGTGGTGCTGGCCGCGGCGGACTCTCCGCTCACCGGCTATGAAGTCGCCAAGCGCGCGCGTTTGACGCGTCCCAATGTATACGCGGCCCTGGAGCGCCTGGTCGAGCGCGGCGCGGCCATGCTGTCGGCGGGCGACGGACGCTACCAGGCGGTCCCCTTCCCGGCGGTCGCGGCCGGGTTCATCTCATCGGCCACCGCCCGCATCGAACGGATCGCCGAAGGCCTGCCGGCGTCAGGCCCGCCCTCATCGACCGTTGTCGGTGAGGGAGACGAAGCCTTGTACATACAGGTGCGGCGGATGCTGGAGAGCGCCGGCTCGACCGTCGACGCCTACATCACACGTCCGTATCATGAAGCCTTCCGCGATGACTGGCGGGCCTTGCGCCAGCGGGGCGTCAACCTTCGCCTCATCTGTCTTTCTGCCTGCCG
The DNA here is from genome assembly GCA_021797815.1 of Bacillota bacterium. GTDB lineage: Bacteria > Bacillota > Sulfobacillia > Sulfobacillales > JAIMBI01 > JAKATP01. The sequence goes on along the minus strand of JAJZYZ010000112.1, from coordinate 1,792 downwards.
GCGTCCGTGCACCGACGGGCCCGACGTCGTGCGCTCCTGGCCTGAAGCGGCCGAGCAGGACTGGCTAATGCTTGTGCGGGACGGCGAGGAAACGCTGCTCGCCACCTCATCCGGGGGACGGCCCGCGCTGCTTCTCACCAGTCGATCACCACTGCCCAGGATCTCCGACGTGCTATGCCGACTCCTTGCCGCCCCATCCCTCCACCCAAGCGAAGGGAGCTTCTCGGGATGATTTTGCCCGATACCCAGAACCTTCCAGATACCCGCGCCATAGCGCTTCCCGCGGTGGGGGTCACGCCCCTGGCCATGCCGCTTCGCATCACCGACGCCGGCATCGTCCATCACGTGTCCGCCAGCGTGGCGCTGTATACCAGCCTGGCCGAGAATCGCAAGGGCACTCATCTCTCCCGCCTGGTCGAGAGCGTCATGCCGCTGGCGGACGCGGTGCTGACCCCGGCATCGCTCCGGGCCGTCCTGGCCGATGCCCGTGGACGACTGGATGCGGACGAGGCTTTTTTGGCGGTGCGGTTTCGCTACGACATGAAGAAGTCGGCCCCGGTCAGCGGTCTTGCCGGCTACGTTCCCTATGAGGTGTGCCTCATTGCGCTGCACAGGGCGGCGGGAATTGAGGAGGGTCTTATTCTCGATGTGCCCATTACCACCCTCTGCCCGTGCAGCAAGGCCATCTCCCAGTATGGGGCCCACAATCAGCGCGGCCGCCTGCTGCTGACGGCTGCCCTGAACGAGCCCGGGGAGGGTTTCTCGCTCGGTGCGCAGATAGGCGCTTTGGAGTCGCTCGGGTCGAGCCCCGTGTTCAGTATTCTGAAGCGGACCGACGAGAAAGAGGTGACCGAGCGGGCGTACGAGACCCCGAAGTTCGTGGAGGACGTCGTGCGCGACGCCGTGCTCTGGATCCAAGGTCAGAAGACGCTCGGCTGGTATCGGGTCCGCATCTCCAACGATGAATCCATCCATGCCCACAACGCGGTCGCCCTGTTCGATGCGGCCCGGGCCGTACGGCCCCGTGCACGTCCGCGCTTCTACGACTATCTGGATCTTATCGGCCCGTAGGGCGAGCCATGCGAACGCGGCGAGATGGCGCGGCACCACCGCCTACGCCGCCGGGCGCCCGGACGGTCGGTCCACAGATAAGGCGAGACCGGTAAGGGCCCCTGGCGCTTCCGCGGGGGCCGACGGGCCTCCGAAGCGCGGCGCCACGGCTCTCTTTCTCTCCCGGTCCGCCGGTCGGCCGGCGACCACGGCTCGTGTGCCCGCTCCGAGCGGATACGGCCGCCTTCGCGCATGGCGCGCACCTTATCAGAAGACTAGATGGGTTCCCACGGCACCCGAGACCCGGGCACAAACAGGCCGCTATTCCCCTTCGGCGAAAAGGCGTTCCGGATGACGGCGCGGTATGGCCGGAGTGCGCGCTGCGGGGTTTGAACGCCACCGCGGTGCCCGGCGCGCCGTTCTTCCGTGCGAGGACCCCTGCCGGGCGAGTGCCTTGCGACGAGGCCCGACCCGATTCCGGTCGCAGAACTCGCGGTTAAAGCGTCTCAAAGCCGGGCCCACGGCGGGATTCGCCGCAGCTCTCACCGCCCGGGCTCTGGGATCTTGCCAGACGGCCCCCGTCCGTCGCTTTCCGGCCTCGCGTCATCGAAGCCGACTCAAGGTCACGGCACGGCCGCAAAGCCCGGCGCCGTATCCCGTGCGTTGGCCGATCCGGAATCACCCGCCGAAGAAAGCGACACAAAACATCACGATGAACCCGATGATGAACCAGGTCCAGAAC
>JAJZYZ010000111.1 GCA_021797815.1 Bacillota bacterium | reverse complement strand
CCGACACCTCCTCCGGATCGTATCCCCCGGCGCGGATGACGTTCGGGTGAACCATGCCCGAACCCAGAAGCTCGAGAAATCCGGTCTGATGGCAGACCCGGCATCCCGTTCCGCCACACAGGGTGCACTGCATGTCCCACTCCACCGACGGTTCGGTGAAGGGAAAGAAGCTCGGGCGCACCCGGAGCAGGGGGTCACCGCCAAACACCTCTTTGAACACCTGCCGCACGACCCCTTTCAGATGGCCGAGGCCGATGCCGGCCCCAAGCAGCAGGCCCTCCATCTGCACGAACTGCGGCGCGTGGGTGGCGTCGTCATCCCGCCGGAAAGTGTTCCCGATGGTGAAGACACGAAGGGGGAGCCGTCCCCCGGCGGCCTTCATGCTGCGGATCTGAAAGGGCGAGGTATGCGTGCGGAGAACGTAGGGCGGCTTCAGATAAAAGGTGTCATGCATCTCACGTGCCGGATGCTCGGCGGGCATGTTGAGCGCCTCGAAATTGTGCCACTCGTCCTCCACATGCGGGCCCTCGAAGAGGGAGAATCCGAGACGCACCATCGCGTCCTCCAGCTGCCGGCGGGTGCGGGTGACCGGATGGAGCCGCCCGACCGCCGGCGGCGCCGACGGGAGCGTCAGATCGAGGCGTTCGGCCGCGAGGCGCTGTTCCAATTCCCGCCGCGACCATTCCGCCACCCGGGCTTCCAGTCGTTCCTCCAGCAGCAGCCGGAGGGCGTTCAGGCGCTGGCCCGCCGTCCGGCGCTCCTCCGCCGGCAGGCTTCCCACCGACCGGAGCGCCTCGGTCACCCGGCCTCGGCGCCCGAGCCACTCCACCCGGAGCTGCTCCAGCTCCGCCACGCTGGACGCATCCATGATGGCGGAGAGCGCCGCCTGTTCCTCCGCCATGAGATTGAGCCCTTCCGGTCCTGTCACGGCCAACCTCCTCCCAAGCGCCTTGCATTTTCCGGCTCTCGCGGCCTCACCCGGGGGGTCCACGCCCCACGGTGAGCCGTGTCCGACCCCACAAAAAAGCCGCCCCTCAGGGCGACATGCGCGGTACCAGCCTGGTTTGGACTCCCGGCACGATATCGGGTGCCGACCGTCACTCCCTACTGCGGCTCGCGGTTCAGGAGGCCCCTCGCGAGGGAACTTCTTCCGGGTTCCGTCCGGCTTCTTCCAGTCGTGGAAGCCGTCCCTGGCGACCCCGCCCGGCTTACTTTCCTCGGTCCTTGGGTTTTTGGTCTATGTCGGAATTTCAGTGAACCGTAGCACGGCCGCCCGCCCGTGTAAAGCGGCTTCGGGCCTCGGCCATCAGGATGCCGGCCGCGACGGCCACGTTTAAGGACTCCGTGCGTCCCTGCATGGGGATCCGCACCAGGGTTGGCCTCATCTCCTGGATGGCCGGCCCCACGCCGGCTCCCTCATTGCCCATGATGAGCGCGCATGATTCCGGCCACTCGAAGGCTCGATAGTCGAGGCCTTCGTGCGCATCCGCGGCGACCACCGTGACGCCGGCCGCCACCCGAAAGCCCGGCTCCAGTCTCATGAGCCGGCACTGGAATACGCCGCCGGCCGAAGAGCGCATCACCTTGGGGTTAAAGGGATCCACCGTGCCCTCCGTCACCGCCACCCGGAACCCCAAGGCGGCGGCCGTCCGCATCATGGCACCGAGATTGCCGGGATCCTGGACGGCGTCCGCCACCAGCACGGGTTCTCCGGCCGGCAGCTCGCTCGCGGAGGGGAGGTCCATCTCCGCCACCGCGAGGATGCCCTGATGCCGCTCCACCTCCGACAGGGAGTCCAGCAGGCGATCGGTCACATAGACGGTGCGGACCGCACCGCCATGAAGGCTCTCCAGGAGCTCTTCTCCTTCACGCCCCCGCAGGAGCCGGCTCGAATAAAGCACGGAGCGGATGCGGCTGCCGGAGCGAACCGCCTCCTCCACCAGATGCGGCCCCTCGAGCACGGTCTGACGGGCGCGCTCCCGCGCGCTGCGGCTCCGCATCAAGTGTCCGGCCGCCCGTACGACCTTGTTGGCCGGATCGTCGAGCGCCTTTAGAACCATCAGAGCTGCGCCTTGGCCACGCCCACCAGCTGCCGGAAGCGATCAGCGTCGCGCACGGCCAGCTCCGCCAGCATCTTGCGGTTCAGCTCCACCCCCGCCTTCTTCAGGCCGTGAATGAGGCTCGAGTACGACATTCCCTCGCTGCGCGCCGCCGCATTGATGCGGATGATCCAAAGCCGCCTGAAGTCGCCCTTGCGCTTCTTGCGGTGCTGGTACGCGTACCACAGGGAGTGAAGCACCGCCTCGTTGGCGGGCCGGAACAAGCGATGCCGCGAACCGCGGTAGCCGCGGGCCATCTTCAGAATCCGCTTATGACGCCGCCGGGTGACGACGCCGGTCTTGACACGAGCCATGGGACCCTTCCTCCTACCTACGCGCTAATAATGAGCGGAATCAAACTTTAGTCATACGGGAGCAGTGGCTGACTGCGGCTGTGATCGCCCGGAGACAGCGTGCCGGCCCGCTTGATGCGGCGCCGCCAGGAGCCTCCCTTGCCAATCATGTTGTGGCGGCGCCCCGCCTTCTGGTGCATCAGCTTACCGCCGGCACTGTAATGCATGCGTTTCTTGGCCCCGCGATGGGACTTCATCTTCGGCATCGTCAAGCTCCCTTCTTGGGGGCCAGGATCATGATCATGGCTCGTCCCTCTACACGCGCCGGCCGCTCAATCTGGGCAATCGGGCCGATTTCCTGGGCCATCTTGTCCATAAGGCCGCGGGCCAGGTCGGCGTGCACGATCTCGCGTCCACGAAACTGGATCGTCACCTTGACCTTGTCGCCTTCAGTGAGGAACCGTGATGCGTTTTTCCGCTTCACGTCGTAGTCATGATCGTCGATAGTCGCCCGCATCTTGATTTCTTTGACCGCAACGACGTGCTGCTTCTTGCGGGACTCCCGCTCACGCTTCTGCTGCTCATACTTAAAGCGGCCATAATCCATGAGCCGCGCGACCGGGGGCTTCGAGACCGCCGACACCTCGACGAGATCCAGGCGTCGCTCGGCGGCTATGCGGAGCGCGTCGCGGACAGGCACGATGCCCATCTGCTCGCCTTCCTCTCCGACCAGCCGAACCTCCCGCACCCGAATTTCATCGTTGATCCTGAGATCCTTGATTGGCCATCCCTCCCATTTATTCACGGTCATCGGCGCACAAAAAAGGACGGGACTCCCGCCCTCTAAAGACGTAACCGTCTTTCCTGATGGACCTGCCCGGGATACCCGGCAGGTGAGAAGCGGGCGCTTCTGCTTGATGACGTCAAGGGCATGCTACCATGCGGCCGGAGCCGGGTCAATGCCTGCGTGGCTGCCCCTCCTGACGACGCCGGGTCCGCAAGAGGTGCAGGGATCGGGGCCGCCTCACGCTTTTGGACGTGGACCGGAGCCCCGAGCCGCCAGGCGCGAACGCTGCCTTCTCGGGGCAGCCTTCGCGCCGCGTCTCTCCTATCCGTCTACCGTAGTCGCCTGTCGCCTTCGCTACGCGTCGATGGGCCGCCGGTTCAGGGCCGAAAGCTCTGCCCGGACCTCATCCCAGGGCTTCGGACCTTCGTCGCCGTGCTGCCGCGTGCGGACGCCCACCTGTCCCGCCTCGGCCTCGCGCGCGCCCGCCACCAGCATCACCGGCACCCGGTCGGCCTGCGCGGCCCGGATCTTGTAGCCCAACTTCTCCCGGCGGTCGTCGAGGTGCACCCGGATGCCGTCGGCCTTCAGGTCCCGAGCGATGTGCGCCGCCCAACTTTCCTGGGCCTCGGTGATGGGCAGCACCCGTACCTGCTCCGGCGCCAGCCAGAAGGGGAACGCGCCCCCATAGTGCTCGATGAGGATGCCGATGAAGCGCTCCAACGACCCCAGGATGGCCCGGTGAATCATGACCGGCCGGCGGGGCTTGCCCTCGTGGTCCACATAGTGGAGATCGAACTGCTCCGGGAGCTGATAGTCGAGCTGCACCGTCGAGAGCTGCCAGCGGCGTCCGAGCGCGTCGGTGGCGTAGAAGTCCAGCTTGGGCCCGTAGAAGGCTCCGTCGCCGGGGTTGATCCGGTAGGCCCGCCCGGACCGCCGGAGCGCCGCCTCCAGGTCTGCCTCCGCGCGCGCCCAGGTCTCCAGATCACCCAGGTACTCGTCCGGCCGGGTCGAGAATTCAATCTCCATCTGACCGAGGTCAAACGCGCGCGCGACCGTGTCCACCAGGCTCACGCATTCGAAGATCTGCTCTTCGATCTGATCCGGCCGCACATAGAGATGGGCGTCGTCTTGATGGAGCCCCCGCACCCGCAGGAGACCGTTTAAGGTCCCGCTCCGCTCGAAGCGCGACAGGGGACTGTAGTCGGCCCACTTGATGGGAAGATCCCGATACGAGCGCGTCTCACTCTTGAAGAGGAGGCAGTGACCGGGGCAGTTCATGGGCTTCACGGCCATTTCCTCATCGGCGTCGATGACAAACATGTTGTCCCGGAAGTTCTGCCAGTGGCCCGACTGCTTCCAGAGATCCGCGCGGTAGATCCAGGGCGTCATCACTTCCTCATAGCCGAGGGGCGCCTGCAGATCGCGCGAGAATTGCTCGACGGCCCGGTAAAGTGCGACGCCTTTTGGCATCCAGAACGCAAAACCCGGCGCCTCCTCGCGAAACTGCACCAGCTGAAGCTCGCGCCCGAGCCGCCGGTGGTCACGAAGCCGTGCCTCCTCCACCCGTTGCAGGTGCTGCGCCAGCTCTTCCTCGGACGGAAAAGAGGTGCCGTACACCCGTGTCATCATCGGATTTCGCTCATCGCCTCGCCAGTACGCCCCGGAGACGTTAGTGAGCTGCACGGTGCCGATGTACCCCGTGCTGGGCACGTGCGGTCCCGCGCACAGGTCCACGAATTCGCCCTGCCGGTAGATGGAGATGACGGCGTCGTCAGGCAGCGCCGAGATGATCTCCAGTTTGTACGGCTCCTTCAGCTCGGTGAAAAGCCGGGTCGCTTCCTCCCGCGAGATCTCCCCCCGCTCGATGGGAAGATTCTCGGCCGCAATCTGGGCCATGGTCTCCTGAATCCGAGGCAGATCCTGCGTGGTGATGGGGACTGGCGGCTCCACATCGTAGTAGTAGCCGTCTTCGAGGG
>JAJZYZ010000110.1 GCA_021797815.1 Bacillota bacterium | reverse complement strand
CCCGCCGCCCTGGCTGGATGCGTCCTGTCGCACCTCCCCCAATCAGGCGGCGGCGTTGGCTGCCCGTGCCATCAAGCGCAGGCGTCCCATGCGCGGTACTTCAACCGCAAGGGCGTGATGGGTGAGCTGGAGGACATCCTGGCCACGGCCGGGGAGCTTACGAATGGTTTCAACCAGGAGAAGGCACTCCAGGTCGTCGACGCGGAATGGGGCCGGGCGGCGTGGCAGGATCCGTCTCCGGCAATCTATCTTGGTGTGGCCGTCACGCTTATTCCCATCGGCCTCTTGCTCACGATGATTGTGCTGCAGGACGACAGGCGGTTCCACGGCCTTCAGTTCCTCGGCGTGTCGGCCGTTTACTGGCTCGCGGCTTCTCTCGGCGGCGCGACCATGGGCCTGTACGGGTTCACGCACCATTTCTTTTATCGAACGATCGAGCCGACCTTCACCCCCTGGACTTGACCAAAACACTCACTGGCGCCGTCATGGGAAGGGTTACGGCCGCCATCGTGCAGATGGGCCGGACCCCTTACCAGGCGGGACACCGCCCGGAAAGTCTCCTGGTTCTGGCCGCCGCATTTGCCGGGGGCTTCAAGGAACAGTGGTTTCTTGACGCGCTCGGCTCGCTCCGCCCGCTGATGAAGAACGCCGCCACGGCAAAGCCGCCATCGAAGACGACCAGGCCGTAATGTCGCCGGGCGCTCCCAGGAACCGATTCATGTTTGGGGATCGGGCGGTCGGTGTTCGAGGCGGGCCATATCGGACGGGGCCGTGTGGCGTGGGCGGCGGAGCGAGCCTGGTCTACCCTTCGAGCAGGACGGACGGCGCCTCTCGGTGGTGCAGCCGTTTTTCATCGTACATGGCCTGGTCGGCCAGGCGGATGAGGGAGCGCACGTCTGACCCCGGCTCGCCAAAGCTCCAGCCGAGACTGACCTGAACGTCGATGGCCGCGGGATCCGAGTCGAGCGCGAACGCGTGCCCGGACACTGCCCGGCGGATGCGGTTTGTCCACAGCCGCTCGTCGGCCCGGTGGGCTCCCGGAATCATGATCAGAAATTCGTCGCCTCCCATGCGGCCCACGATGTCGTCGGGGCCGAGGGTCTGGCCGATGCGCGCCGCCAGTGCCGCCAGCAGGCTGTCGCCGCCTTCGTGCCCGAGGGCGTCGTTAAAGCTTTTGAAGTAATCAACATCCAGATAGAGGATGCCGAGTGACTGCGTGTGCAGGATCTCCTGCGCATAATCGAGGGCGTAGCGGCGGGAGTGGGCGTCCGTGAGCGCGTCGCTGCTGAGCCCGCGGTATGTGTTCTCAACCTCGGCCGACAGTTCCACCCACAGCGCCACTAGAAGAAGCGCCACGCCCACCCAGGCCATCGAATAGATAGTCCCGTGACGCGCGGTCCACGCCAGGCCGCCCAGCACCAGCGGCAGAGTCAGGACGACGGTCCACGCGTACACCAGGTGGCGGTGGGTCGGCCGCAGGCGATAGTTGCGGAGCAGGAGGGCGGCGATAAACGTCCACTGACAGCCGGCGATGAGGTCGCGGACCACCCCGAGCGGAGTCAGGAAGAGGGCGAGGCCGTATAGGCCGCCCGCCGCATGCACGACCGGGTAGTACGGCAGCCACCCGGGCCATCCCGAAACCCCGAGAGCGGCCAGACCCACAAACCAGAGCCACCGGTACCAGCGCCCCACCCGCACATTCGTAATGCGCAGGAAGGCCTCGCTCACGGCCACCGCGCGCAGCCACTCCAACGGGATCAGAAAGCGGCCCAGGGAGGCGGCGGCCGCGGCGTTCGGCGCCCCGATGATGAGCGCCAGGATGATGAGGTAGACAGAAGTGGTCAAGATGGTGCGAAAGAAAACCTGCGCGGTCTGCGCCCAGAGTCCCCGCCAGTACACCAGGAGAAGTCCCGCCATAGCGAGCCCGGCCACTGCCAGGACCCAGAGCGGCAGCGTCGCGATCGGTATCGTGAGCCGCCCCATGAGAACCCCCTATCTGGGCGACATCGTTCGACGAGGTCCGAGGGAGTCCTTTTTGTGAGGGGCTAAAGATGAATACGCAAGAAGCGCGTCAGCTCGGCCAGCTCGGTCGGGTGGAGACCGTGCCCGCCCGGATAGGTGTGAGTCTCTACGGCCGCGCCGGCAAGCTCGAGCCGTCGGGCGAGCCCGAGTCCCCAGCTGACCGGTACGACAGGGTCGTCCTGCCCGTGGCCGACAAACACGGGCAGGCCGTGCATCGGGGCGATGGCCTCGTCCGGCGGCAGATAGCCGCTCAGGACGACGAGCGCCCGGGGGGCCGGCCGGGAGCCGCGCGCGCCATAGGCGGCGGTCATCAAGCCACCCTGGCTGAAACCGCCCAGTATCAGTCGGGAGGCGTCGAGAGAGTCTTGTCGCACAACCAGCTCCAGGGTCGCCGACAACTCCTGGAGACTGTGCTCGAGGCCCGCCCGATCGGGTTGTCCGACGGCGGACGGGCTGTACCACTGGTAGCCGTCAAACCCGGGCACGCTTTCGGGGGCGCGAGGGAGAATGACGTGCACGCGCGGGTCCACCTCATTTGCGAGCCACGAAAGGTCTTCCTCGTTGGCGCCGTACCCGTGCAGGAGGACCAGCACCGGGTGCGGCGGGGGACCGGACAGGGCTTCGCGCTCGAACAGGTGCAGCATGGTCCGCCTCCGAAATCAGTCCTGCGGCGGATGCGTGACACCGCCGTTTCAAGACACTGTAGCGCATGCGCGCCACACGGGTGGCCGTCCGATATTCGCGCCCGAGCGCACCGAAGCGGCCCCGACCGCGCCCTCCTCGGGTAGACTAAACGGTACCCTTACGGGCGGCCGGCCGCCTGACCGACACGGCGGCCCCAAGAAGTTTAGAAAGTTTAGAAGGAGATTGACGCGCGTGCCCAAAGCGGCCCCGACCTCGGCTCACCGCACCTCCATCCTGGTGGGGCTCATGATGATGATGGGTCTTACGGCGATGGACAGCACCATCGTCGCGACCGCCATTCCGAATATTGTCCATGACCTGGGCGGCTTCAGCCTGTTTCCGTGGGTGTTTTCGCTCTACCTCCTGGCCCAGGCGGTTACCGTGCCCATCTACGGCAAACTGGCGGACCAGTACGGGCGGAAGCCGGTGCTGATGTTCGCGGCGCTCCTGTTCCTCCTGGGCTCGATCCTGTCGGGGCTCTCGTGGGGCATGGTGCCGCTCGTGGTTTTTCGCGGCATCCAGGGCCTCGGTGCGGGCGGGATCCTGCCCATCGCGACAACCGTGGTGGGCGATCTCTACAGCGTGGAGGAGCGGGCCCGCATCCAGGGGTTTTTGTCCTCGGTCTGGGGCATCTCGGCCGTCATCGGGCCCGCCATCGGCGGTCTCCTCGTACAGTTCGCGTCCTGGCACTGGATCTTCTATATCAATATGCCGCTCGGCGCGGCCGCCCTGTGGCAGATCCAGTCGTACCTGCATGAAGAGGTGGCTCACCGGCGCCACCGCATCGACTTTCAAGGGAGCGCTCTCCTCCTCGCCGGCATGGTGCTCATCATTCTCGATCTGCTGGAGGGCGGCGTCGGGTGGCGCTGGGGCAGCGCCCCCTCCGTGCTGGTGATGGCGGCCGGCATCCTCTCCCTGACGGCGTTCGTGGTGGTTGAGATCCGGGCGAAAGAACCGGTGCTGCCGCTGTGGGTGTTCCAGGACCGCTTTCTGGTGGGCGCCAATCTGGGATCCATGATGGTGGGGCTCATGTCCATCGGCCTCTCCTCTTTCCTGCCGACCTTTGTCCAGGGCGTGCAGGGAGCGACGCCTCTTATTGCGGGGTTTGCGCTGGCCGCCATGTCCATCGGCTGGCCGCTGTCTTCCAGCCAGGCCGGCAAGCTCTACCTGCGGGTGGGATTTCAGCGGACCGCGCTCGTGGGCGGCGTCATTGCCGTCATAGCCAGTTTGCTGTTTGCGAGTCTCAGCGTCGGCAGCACGCCGCCCGAGGCCGCGGCGGCGAGCTTTGTCCTGGGATCGGGGCTTGGCCTCATGAGCACCTCGCTGGTGGTGGCGGTGCAGGCCAGTGTGGACTGGAGCCGGCGCGGCGTAGTCACGGGCGCCAATATGTTTACCCGCAACGTCGGGAGCGCCGTGGGCGCGGCCGTGTTTGGCAGCATCTTAAACGGCCGGCTGCTGGATAGACTGTCCCGGGCACCCGGGCACGTAAGGGCCGCCCTCCCGTCCGGCCTCGACGCCGCCAGCCTTTCGGTGGGAAGCCACCTCCACATTCCGCCGGCGGTGCATGCATTCGTGGCCTCGGCGCTCGATTTCGGGATTCACGGTGTGTTCCTGGCGCTCCTCGCAGCCGCCGTGCTGGGGGTCTTGATGGTCATGATCATGCCGCACCAGACAGTGGGGGAGAGCGCCGCGGCCACACCGCGTGCCGCCCCCGACGATTAGACCGCGTCTCCGGCCCCGGGACCGATTTTCTGCCGCCCCTTCGCGTTTCCCCTCTTGCTGGGGTGGCGCCGTGGGCGTTTGTTCAAGAGGAGATCCGAGGGGGTGGCTCGTAATAACCATATAGTTATAATGTATTTGAGGTGACGAGGTGGACCTGGAACAGCTGGCCGACGCCCTAAAGGCGTTGGCAGATCCCACGCGTCTCAAGATGGTGTCTCTCCTGAACATCCGGGACTGTTGCGTGTGCGAGCTCGTCCCCCTGTTCGGCATCTCGCAGCCGGCCGTCTCCAAGCACATGAGCCGTCTTAAGACCGCGGGCCTGGTCCACGAGAGGCGCCAGGGGATGTGGGTTTTCTACTCACTCGACCGGGAGCGGCTTCACGCCATCGGGCTGTCCCTGGCGCACCTGCCGGATATGAGCGGGGAGCTTCGCCGGCTCGAACAGGAAGGGCGTCTCGTTCAGTGTCTTTAGCGAAGCCGGGCCACCGATGAGACGTCTGTCTTTCCTCGATCGCTATCTCACGGTCTGGATCTTCGCCGCCATGGCGCTTGGCATTGTCGTGGGCGACCTGGCGCCGCGTCTTCCCCGGTTGGTCACGTCCTGGCAGGTGGGGACGACGTCTTTACCGATTGCGGCCGGGCTCATTCTCATGATGTATCCCCCGCTTGCACGTGTGCGCTACGAGGACATGGGCCAGGTTTTCAAAAACGGCCGGGTCCTCGGCCTCTC
>JAJZYZ010000034.1 GCA_021797815.1 Bacillota bacterium | reverse complement strand
GGGCGCCTCCTGGAACACAGCGGAGGTCTCTTGGGTGTCGCCTCCCACTTCACGATGGTGCCGGACCGGGATCTGGCGGCGGTGGGACTCGCGAACCTGACCGACGCCCCCTTGGCGCGCCTCACGCTCGCCGCCGTGAACGCACGGCTCGGCCTCGGGTTTGACGAGCCGCGGGTGACCTACCCGGACCGGGCGTCAGACGACGAGCCGCGACACCCCTTCCTCGAAGGGGAGTATGCCACCGGGGAGCGGGATGTCTTGCGCGTGCGGGACGAGAACGGCCGTCTCGCAATCGGAGTGGACGCGCCAGTGCCCGCCCGGTATCTGGGAGGCGCCGGCTACCTCGCCGAGGCTCCCGGCCAGGAACCCCAGTATCACCGCTTCCTGCTGGACGAGCGTGGCAGGGCCTGGGGCGTGACACTGGGCACGCGCGTCCTCTTCCGGCGCTCGCCGTAGCCGTCACTCCGAGAAGCGACGGGCGCGCGGTCCGAAAAGCCCTAGAGCACACCGCCGTGGCGGCGGCGGCCGATCCCCCACCCGTGCTGCGCCCTGCCGTCTGCCGCGAACTGCGACGGCCGCAGTGACACCGTGGCCACGCGTCAGTCGGTCCGGTCGGCCGGCGCTGCGGGCAGTGTCACCGTGAACACCGATCCGCGGCCGGGCTCCGACTCCACGGTCAGGAGGCCGCGATGAAGCTCGATGATATGCTTCACGATGGCAAGGCCCAGACCGGTGCCGCCGGAGCGGCGGCTCCGGTCGCGGTCCACCCGATAGAACCGTTCAAAGATGCGTGGCAGGTCGCCGCCCGGAATCCCGATGCCGGTGTCCGCCACGGCCAGCTTGACCCCCTCGGCCGCGACGGCCGCCCGGCCCTCGATGCGCCCGCCCGGCTGCGTGTACTGAATGGCGTTTGACACCAGATTGATGAGGACCTCATGCAGGAGGTCACGGTCGCCGAGCGCCACCGGGTGCCCCTCGACATGGGTCGTGAACTGGAGCCCCGCCGCCTCCGCCCGCGGCCCCAGCTGGAGCCGGACCTGGTCCAGCAGCCCGCCCAGTTCGACCGGTTCCTGCCGGGCAGGCAGGGAATGATGCTCAAGCCGCGAGAGCGCCAGCAGGTCGTCCACCAGGCGCGAGAGGCGGCCCGCCTCATCGTGGATGAGGGAAAGATAACGGCGCGCGTCCTCCGGCGGCGGGGTGTCGTCCGCCAGCGCCTCCGCAAAACCGATGATGGTGGTGAGCGGCGTCTGCAGCTCGTGCGACACGTTGGCCACGAAATCGGTCCGCATCCGGTCCAGGCGGCGTTGGGCGGTGATGTCGCGCGCGACCAGGATGGCCCCGAAGCCTCCCCCGTCCTGCTGCACGGGTGCCATGCTGCATTCGACCAGCGTATCGGAGGTGGGGTCGGGCGACCACTCAATCACCTGCGGCTGGCCGCTTCGGGTGACGGCCTGCAGACCGTTTTCGATGGCGGTGGCGCGGATGACTTCGATGACGTGACGGCCGACGGTTCCCTGCGGGGGCAGCTGGAAGAGGTCAAGCGCCGCCTGGTTTACGAGCGTGATATAGAGCGCCCGGTCGACAATCACGATCCCGTTCGAAAGGCTGGAAAGAATCGCCTCCAGGCGGTTCTTGTCCTGCATCAGATCGCGGGTGCGCTCGGCCAGCACTTCGGCCACCCGGTTCATCCCGTGAGCCAGCGCATCGAGCGGGTCATCGCTGTCGAGGTACACCCGGGCGTTCAGATCGCCGCCGCCCCAGCGCTCGACCGTGACGAACAGCTGGTCCACACTTTCGGACAGGACCCGGTCCTGCCGGAGGTCGTTGCGCGCGCTGCGGACAGCCCATACCCAGGCCACCAGCACGATGAGCCACGGAAGTGGGCTCTGCTGGCGCGCCACGACCACGGCCAGGGTGCCCAGACACGCAAGACCCACCAGGGGACCCGCCCGCGACAGCGCCAGCCGCCAGAAACTGAGCGGCATCTCAGTCGTCCCGGAAGCGGTAGCCGACCCCCCGCACCGTTTCGATAAACTGCGGCTTCACCGAATCCTCGTGCAGCTTCTCGCGCAGATGGCGCACGTGCACGTCCACGGTCCGCGAGTCACCGTAGAAATCTTCGCCCCAGACCCGGCTCAAGAGCTCCTCCCGGCTGAAGACGCGCCCGGGCGAGTCGTGCAGCATCTTCAGGAGTTCAAATTCGGTGTAGGTCAGATCCACCACCTCGCCGCGCAGGGTGACCCGCCGCCGCTCCACATCGAGGGTGAGAAGCTCCGGGGAGGAAGACGGGGCGGTCGGCGCCCGCGAGCGGCGCAGGATGGCGCGCACCCGGGCCGACAGTTCGCGGGGCGAAAAGGGTTTGGTCACGTAGTCGTCGGCTCCCAACTCCAAGCCCGCCACCCGGTCGCTCTCCTCCTTGCGTGCCGTCAGCATCAGCACCGCCACGTCCATCTCCGCCCGCAGCGCCCGGCAGAGCGCCATGCCGTCGAGCCCCGGCAGCATGAGATCGAGCACCACCAAATCGGGGTGGAGCGCCCGCGCTTCTTTCAGTCCTTCCCAGCCGTCCCCCGCCACCGCCACCTTGAACCCGTCTCGTTCCAGGGTGAAGCGGACCAACTCCTGGATCGCGGGCTCGTCGTCGACGACCAGCACCGTCTCCGCCATGTCACGCTCCCTTGCCGTCTTGCACCGCGGCCACCATGTGCCGCGCCGTTACGTCCACGCCCAGGATCTGAAGCGCCGTCGCCCGTTCGATCTCCAGGCGAACGGTCTCCTGGACGCCCTCCAGAACGGTCGGCAGATAATGGCCCGTCTCGACCGTCAGCTCAAGCGCGCAGCGGGCGCCTTCCGGATAAGACTCGGTCTGCACCCGCCCGACCCGCACGACGCCTTTGACGCCAAGGGCCACGTGGGCCGCAATCGTCGAGACGACCGTGTCGTCGATGAAGAACTTGCCGAGGCTCGAATAGGTCGGACGCACGACCGACTTCTCCACCAGTTCCTGCCGGCGCTGATTGCGAACGATGAAGCGAAGGGGGTCCACCAGATATCCGGCAAACGTCTTGCGGACTTCAAAAGTCGGCGCGGGTATCACGTGCTTGCCCTGCTCCTGACGGGTCTGGCGGGCACGGGCGATGTCCTCAGATGAGGACACTTGCTCGATGGTCAGGATCTCCAGGGGCTCACGCTGCAAGTCAAGTGCCCGGCGGATGCGCTCCACCATGTGCCGGGAGGTGGCGAGAATGAGAAAGCCTTTCGGGTTCGTGCGCGCGATAGATTCGCGGATGGCCCGCGCGTGCTCGGGGTCGACCAGCACCGCCCGCTTCACCGCCGCCACCATGGTGTCTTCCCGCTTGGCCGAGCGGCCTGCGATGATGCGTCCGCTCTGCACCAGAAGCCCATCGTCCAGGATCAGATCCACACCGAGGTCAGCCGCCACCTCGGAGGCTTTGTGACTCTTGCCCGTCCCGCTGTGACCGATGAGCGCGTAAACTTTCATGCTAGTATCCTCGCGTCCGATCGACGACGCCGAGGAGCGGCTCCCCCCGCTCGAAACGTCCTAGATTCTCGAGCGAGCGGTCGAGTACGTCTTCGTCCCGCCCGGCGCCCGACAGATGCGGGGTGATGACGACGGCCGGATGGGTCCACAAGATCGAATCGGCCGGCAGCGGCTCGGTCCCGAATACGTCGAGATAGGCACGGCCCACCCGTCCCTCCGCCAGCGCCTCCACGAGGGCTTCTTCGTCCACCACGGCGCCACGACCGACGTTAATGACGGCCGTGCCGGGCGGAAGCCACCCGAGCCGTGTCCGATTCAGGAACCCGTCGGTCGCCGGCGTGCGGGGGAGGGTCAGCACCAGCGCGTCCAGTCCCTCGAAAAACGGCCGCTCATCGGCGCTCTCATAGAAAGGCGGCGTCGAATCGGCGGGGCGTCGCGTGCGCCCGAGGTACTTCACGGGCGTGCCGAGACTCTCCAGCATACGGCCCACGGCGCGCCCAATCTCCCCCGCTCCCGCAATGCCCACCGTCAGCTCGCCGAGCCGGCGCGTGGGGTAGCGGGCCCAGACGCGGGCCGCCTGCTGGTCGCGCGCGCGCTGAAACTGGTGGCCAAAATCCAAAAGCTGCCCCAGCACATGCTCGGCCATATCCCGGTTGAAGGCGCCCACCATGCGCGTAAAGATGAGATGCTCCGGCACCCGGTGTCCATCCACGCCGGCCGACCACCACTGCACCCAGCGAAGTCCCGCGATCCGTCCGAAGACCGACGCCGGGAAATTGTGCCCGAAGACCGCGTCGGCCTCCATCGGCATCATGGCGGCCGCGTCGCCAACAGGGACGAACTCCACGTCGGGGCGTGCCGCCCTGAGGTAGCGGCACGCCTCCGACGCCCTCCGATCCACTACCGCGATACGCAGGGTCGACTCCTCCTACAAGACACGGAGTGACTCAAATGCGCCTTAAAGTGTACACGAGCCAGCGCCCGCGTCACTTCCCGAAATGCTCGCGCGCACTCCCGAAGCGCTTCAGACGGCGCGGATCCGGCACAACCCCCAGGCCTGGTCCCCCGGGAACCGCCATGGTGCCGTCGGATCCCAGCACGAATGGCGGGTCCACCAGATCTTCGTCCCAGTAGCGGTCCGACCCGGATGTATCGCCCGGCAGGGTAAACCCGGGCAGGGTCGTGATGTGGAGGTTGGCCGCCCGGCCGATGCCCGACTCCAGCATGCCGCCGCACCAGACCGGATGGCCGGCCCGCCGTGCGGCATCATGGATCTGCCGGGCCTCGGAGAAGCCGCCCACCCGCCCGAGCTTGATGTTGATGATGCGGCAGGCGCCGATTCTAAATGCCTTCTCGGCGTCTTCATGGGTGCGGATAGACTCATCGAGGCAGACCGGCGTCTTGATGAGGGACTGGAGGGCCGCGTGATCCACCAGATCGTCCTCGGCCAGCGGCTGCTCCACCATCAGGAGGTCGAGCGCGTCCATCTCCTGAAACACCGACGCGGCCTCCAGGGCGTACGCCGAGTTGGCGTCCGCCATCATCGGAGCGTCCGGAAGCGCCTCCCGCACCGCTCGCAGCGGCTCCAGGTCGAGCCCCGGACGAATCTTGA
This sequence comes from Bacillota bacterium, assembly GCA_021797815.1. GTDB lineage: Bacteria > Bacillota > Sulfobacillia > Sulfobacillales > JAIMBI01 > JAKATP01. The sequence goes on along the minus strand of JAJZYZ010000034.1, from coordinate 21,264 downwards.
TCTTGAGCCGCCGGTATCCTTCCGCATAGAACCGGGTCGCCTGCGCGACCAGATCGGCGGGTGTAGGCTGGATGCCGATGGAGACCCCGACCGGGACGCGGTCGCGGGTGCCCCCGAGGAGCTCGCGGATGGGCGCGTTGTGGACGCGCCCATACAGATCCCAGACCGCCATCTCGAGGGCCGCCTTGGCCATCCGGTTTCCCCGCACCTGCGAGAAGAGCGGCAGGACCTGGTCCGGATGCGTGATCGGCTGGCCGATGAGCCGCGGCCCGAGGTGATCGCGGATCATGTGACGGACGGTTTCGTTGGTTTCCTCGTTGTAATACGGCTCATCACCCGCCACCGACTCCGCGTATCCCGTGAGGCCGCCCCCCTCGACCGTGACCAGCCAGAAGGCGCGCTCGCTCTCCACGCCAAACGAGGTTTCAAAGGGCGCCTTGAGCGGCATGACCACCCGCTCGATGCCGATCCCGTCAATCGTTAGAACGTCCGTCCCCGCCATTGCTCTATCCCCTTTCGTCCCCCGCAACCGCGCGCAGCAGATAGGCCGGGGGATCGCGACGGAACCCGACCACCTGCAATCCCGCTCCCAGCGCATCCAGAAACTCGCTTCGCACCCGTTCCACCTGGCGCGCGGCCTCCTCCGGGTCCCGGTCCTCAAGGGCCAGGATATCCGGCGGGATCGTGATGGTCCGCTCCACCCGCTCCGGCTCCGGCAGCGGCGGCTCTCCCCGCCAGATCATGAAGAGCCGGTCGGTCGGGCGGTCGCGAGACAGCCTGTCACCGAGCCGGCCATAATAGTTGGGCCGGTAGGCTTTCACCCGTGCGCCCAGACGCCGGAGGTTGAACCAGGCGTTTTTCGCCTGCAAGGGGTCGAACGTCCACTCGATGTGCGAGAAACCGTGCGCCCGCGCCCACTCCCACTCGGCGTCCTTGAGCCGCCGGCCCACGCCGAGACTCCGATAGGGCGCAAGGGTAGCCACCTCGTGGGAATGAAGGACGAGACCATTTTCGTCCCGAGCCAGAAGCGCTATGGCAAAGCCGTACCAGTCGCCGGGCGCCTCTCGCGGATGCGCCACCAGCACCACGCCGCCGGTATGCGCGATCACGACCAGCATGTGGGTCGGCACCGGGTCACCGGTGCCCCACACCTCCAGCTCCAATTGGGGAATTCGGGCCAGTTCGGCCGGATCCCGCAGTTCTCTTACGACGAGGTCCATGGTGCCCCTCTCTCCAATTCCGTCTGGTCGCCCGGGGAGAGCCAGTCTAAGAGGTATTCCAGCATCCGTCCGGTTGCCCCCCAGATGACAACCCCCCGCACGGGAAACTCCGGCGTGATGAATCGCACCCCGCCGCTCTCCCGAGGCACCCGGCGGTGCACGGTCCGAAGCTCGTCAAGTTCGGCCCAGAATGTCGCGACCACCTCGGCCGGATCAGGCGTGAGGGCGGGTCGCCGGGGCGCCCAGGCAAGCCAGGGACGAATCGTAAAGCCGCTCACGGAGATGTGCACCGGCGGCAGGGCTCCCAGCCGCACGACGTCATCCGGCCTGATGCCCACCTCTTCCCGCGCCTCGCGAAGGGCAGTTTCCCAGAGGTTGCCGTCGGCGGGCTCGAAGCTGCCTCCCGGAAAGGCGGGCTGACCCGCGTGCAGTCGGAGCGTGTCCGGCCGCACCACCACCAGCACTTCGGCCCGCCCCGCGTGCACGGTCAATGTGCCCAGAACGCCCGCCGGCTTGGCCCAGTCACGAACGTCCGTCAGAGGCTCTTGAGCAAGATGTCCCGCGAGGCGGACGAGCGGATCTGGAAGCTTCGGCGTCATAGGTCGAAGATTCGCGCCCGAAAGAGGAATGCCTTCCGAAGTCCCCATCCGCCTGACCATCTGCGCCAGGCGGTCGACGTCATGGAGGCTCTCGGCGCGGGAAGGGCACACGCGGCGGCGCACTCTTGCCATGCGGGTTCCGGACCTGAGCCAATCCAGGGGCCATTCTCCTCTACCCGGCACATGCACCCGCCGCCCGTGGGGCATCGGTCCGCCCGAACCCTCACCAATTTTCTGAAAGATACCCGCAAGGACGTGAAGCCCGCGCCACGCGCCCGGGACAGACGATCCTCGCCGAACCGGCGCAGTAGAGGTAAGCGCGTGGGGCGGCGCACGACGGACGGCGCGGAGAGCCTTAGGCGCGCGGCGCGTCGGGATCCGGCGGGTAGAGGGCGAGGAGCGCCCGGCGGAATGCGGCGTCAAAGACGCCCGGATCCTGGATCATAGGAACGTGGCCGAATCCCTCGAGCCACTCGACGTCGAGACCCGAGAGTGCGTCCGCCAGGGCCGGTTCCGGAAACAGCGCATCCCGGGTCCCTGCCAGGATGCGGTGCGGGACGCCCGTGTTGATAAGGTCCTCCCGCATCGTCGGATACTCGTAGAAGGCCCCCATCCGCGCCATCTCCCGCGCCCGTCGCCATCCAATCTGAAGGCCGCGCCGGGTCTTCCGGTCGAGGCTGTTGGGGTCGAGTCCGAGTGCGCTTGCCATCTGGCGGCCGAACCATTCCATTCCGGTCACCCATAGGAGCAGGCGGTTCAAGGCCACAGACGGCGTCGGCCTAAGCGCCCCCCGCGGATTCATCAGGCCGGCCGGAGAAACGAGGCAGAGTCCGGCGGCGGGCAGGCGCTCGCCGGCGGTGTGGACCGCCACCATGGCCCCGAAGGAGTGGCCGACGATGAGGGGCGGGCCGGGCGGCCCCACGGCCATATAGAAGGCGGCGACGGCCGCGCTGTACTCGTCCAGGCCCTGAGGCCGGCGCATCATGCCGCTCTCACCGAATCCGGGCAGGTCGGGCGCGAAGAACCGATACCCGGGAATGCCAGACGGGGCCCAGATGCGCCGCCACGATCCCATTCCGTGCAACAGCAGCACGGGACGCCCCGCACCCCAGGCGGAATAGGCCAGCCGGACGCGCTCCTGGCCAATCTCCACCTGCGCGAAGCGGGTAGTCTCGATGGCGGCCGCGCCGCTTTCCGGTTTCATGGCGCCCGGTAGAGGCTTACGCCCCGGTTTCCGGTCGCGGTCACGGCCCGAATGGTCCAGAGACCGGCTGTAAGCGGCGGGACCGCCGCGGTGCCCACCCCCGAGGCTCCCACCAGCACGCGCGTAGAGAGGCGGCGGCCCCCACGGCTCCACGTCACCTGGACGCTTGACGCCTCCCCAATCGGAAACGCGCCCGGCGTGTCAACCACCACGTACAGAGACCGGCCGTAGACCCCGCTGTACACGGACTCGTCCCCGCCGCCGGTGGTAAACGACCACCGCTCCGTCACGGAGTGCGTTTGCCCGTCATTGAACAGGACGCGCTCGGCCACCAGCACGACGTCGTACGTTGTGTAAGGGCGGAGGGGACGCTGCGGCACCAGGGCCGCCTGGTTGGGAGCCAAGCCGCCAGCTCCCGGGCGATCATCGTACGCGGCCACCGTGCGCCCGTCATGAAGAATGGCCATGGCCACCGTGCCCAGACTATCGACGGTGGGAAAGTCGATGGTGACCGGATACCCGTAAAGTCCCCCCTGTCCGTGGGGAACGGGGTCAGGCTGCTCATTGTCATACCACGAAGTGGCCACACCTCCGGCGCCGGGCGTCGGGTAGACGATCGCGAGGGGCAGGTCGGGCCGGTAGACATAGCCGAGATCCATCATGGTGGCCCCGTCCCTCGCCCCCGCCGCCGAAGCCATCCCCACCGCGCTCAGGTTGCCGTCCAGGAGCCCGAGCCGGTGGTAGACGGTATCAATCAGCGCCCCCACAAACAACGGGCCCGGAATTGGATTGGAGGAGGCGATGCCAACCTCCCCCGTCGAGGAGTCGCGGAACCCCGCCCGCAGATCCCGGTCCCAGGGGTGGGTGCCGAAGTACAGGGGCCCTTTCGCCTCGAGATGAAAACTGGGACGGTTGTAGCCGTAGTGCGCCACGTAGCGGGCGTGATACGCCGCCGCCAGCGCCAGTGCGCGCGACCAGGCGGCCGGCTTCAGGCCCAGCGCCGCCCGGAGCTGATTCAAGAGCGCGCGCGCCACCTCTCCCTGGTGTCCCGGGGCCGGGAGGCTCAGGGTGGGGTCTAGCGTCACCGTCCAGGAAGGCGTGTAGCCCAGCGCCGGCGAGCCTATCTCAAACGTGTAGCGGCCAGGCTTCAGGTGAGCGGGCAGACGGTAGCCGGCAAACCCGTTCGCCGTCACCGTCACCGGCACGCGGAACACTTTTGCCGTCGGGGTGGTCATGGTCATCGAGAGATGCTGGCGGCGAAGCTCGGGAGCGGAGGCTCCGATAAACTGGACGCCGACAGTCTTCGGCCGCACCGACGCCAGGTAGGACTCCACCGGGATGGAGCCGACCGTGCTGGGTGGGCCGTAGCCGTAGTTCTGGGCGGTGGAATGGGATCCCCCCGCAAAACGGCCGACATACGCCAGCCATGCCAGGGGAATGGGAGGAATCAGCGGCACAACCGCCCGTCCCCCGAGAACTCCGCCCAGAGCGGCGGCCAGAATGAAGGCCGCGCGCGGGCCGCGGCGCGCATGAGGATTCGGCTGCCCCTCCTCGGCCATGATCTCACCCCGGCGGCGCATGCTACGATAGGCTCGGCGCAACGGTCATGGAGCGTCCGTCTTCCGGTTTCTGTGGTCCATGGGGTGTCTGTCACCGAGACTCTCGATAGGAGAACAGTAGCACTTATGCCGCCGGAGCTTTCCCGCTTTACCTCCCGCACCCCTGACGGATGGCTCCTGGAGCATACCGCCGGAACGATGGCGGGGGCGGCCCCGTCACTCGACGGAGTGGTGCTGGGCGCCGGCCCGTATGGACCGCTGCGCCTGAGCTATACCCTCGAATGCCACCCGTCCGGGAGTGTCCGCCGCATAAAGCTCAACATCCAGTATCGTGACCAGCTTTCCGAGTGGCATCTGAGCGCGGACGGCTTTGGCCACTGGTTTGACCAGGGCGTCCCGATCGCCGCTCTCACCGGGTCTTTGGACCTTGCGCTCTGGTGCTCCCCGTCAACCCTATGCTTTCCCATCCGCCGTCTGGACCTGCCTTTTGGGGGCCGGCATGAGTGCCCGGTGGCGGCGCTGCCGGGTCCGGACGCGCCGCTCGGCATCTGGCACTTTCGCTTCACCCATGTGTCCGGGAGCGCCGAGGGACACGTGTTCGAGGTGGTTAACCTTACCCGTGACGAGCGGCTCCATGTGGTGATGGATCCGGAGGGGTTCGTCGCGCGCGCCGGAGACTTTGCCCGCGCATGATTATCTGGATGGAGGATCAGGCTGACGGGTGGCGGCGGGCGGCTCTTCCGACGCCCGTCGGCCCGCTGACCGTCGTCTACACGGAAACGGCGGTAGTGGCATCAAGCTTCACGGACCCGGGACCCTACTGGTTCGGGCGACCGGTCCCTCCGGGAGTCTGCCCGCCCTGGCTCGAGGATCTGGTGGCCCTGGCGCTTCACGAGTCGCTCGCCGGCACGGACTGGCGGCTCCTGAACCCCGGGCTCTCGGCCACCGAGGCCCGCGCGCTCGACCGGGCAACCACCATCCCTTTTGGGGAGACCCGGGCCTATGGCGAACTGGCCCGGGCCATAGATCTCCCCGGGCGCGCGCGGCTTGTGGGACGGGCTATGAGCCGCTCCCCCGCGAGTCTCCTCATCCCTACCCACCGGGTCATTCGGGCCGACGGGCGCCCCGCGCCCTCCGAACGCGGCGGCACGGCCGACCGGCTCCGGGCCTACGAACGGGCCCTCGTCCGTACCGCCACCCTCGCTGCCCCACCTTAAGCGGACCGCGGACGGGCGGGGTCCAGGGGATGGCCGGCCCGGGCGCAGGGAGTCCGCATGGAAAAAGGGGCGGTCGCCGACCGGCGGGGGCGCGGATCCTCGGCGCGGCTTCTGATGTCGCGCGGCGCGCCTGATATTAGAGAATCTGTCGCTCGTGGACCGGCTGGTAGGAATAACCCGGAGCTCGCGCCGTCGTGCGATGAGGCGCCGAACATGTACCGCGGTCAAGGTCTTGCGAGGGACTCTTTACCTGCGAGGCCAGCGGGTCTGTTCCAGGCTTAGAGCCTCCGGGCAGTGTTCTTGCAGCCACTCGCGGTTATAAAAGCCCGACAGATAGTTGCGGCCCGTGTCGGCCAGGATCACGACCATGAGGGAGCCGTCCGGCGCCCGTCCCGCCTCACGCAGCGCCGCCGCCAGCGCCGTCCCTGCGGAGCCCCCGGCCAGTATGCCTTCGAGACGGGCCAGCGCGCGGGCCGTCGCAAACGACTCGGCGTCAGATACGGCATGCCATACGTCCACGAGCTGGCGGTCAAACGTGTCGGGCACATAGTCCTCCCCGATGCCCTCAACCAGAAACGGCGACACCTCTCCCCCGTGCAGGAGCGAGCCGACCGGGTCGGCGCCCACCACGGTGATGGATGCGCGCCGCTCTTTTAGGTAGCGGGCGGTCCCGGAGAGCGTTCCCCCCGTCCCCGCGCCCCCGACCAGATGCGTGATCTGGCCCGAGGTGGCGGCCCAGATCTCCGGTCCCGTGCGCGCGTAGTGGGCGGCCGGGTTGGCGGGCTGCTCGAACTGCCCGATGTAGCAGCCCCCGTCTATTTCCGCCGCCAGGCGCCGGGCCGTCGGCTGGTAGGAATCGGGATGATCAAAAGGGACGTCGCTCCGCGCCCGTACGACGCGCGCGCCATACGCTTCAAGGACGCGCACTTTGTCGGTGCTCATCTTGTCCGGGACGACGAAGACGGCGGTGTAGCCTTTTACGGCCGCCACCATGGCGAGGCCGATGCCCGTATTGCCGGCCGTCGCCTCGATGACGGTGCCGCCCGGCCGGAGGCGGCCCTCCCGCTCGGCCGCCTCGATGAGCGTCACCGCAATCCGATCCTTGATGGAACTTCCGGGATTGGTGGCCTCGAACTTGACGGCCACGGTCAGGCGCGCGGGCGCAAGCCGCCGGAGCCGGATAAGGGGTGTGTCGCCCACCGCCTGCAGGACAGAGTCCAATATCGACATCCAGTCCTCCCTCTCATAAGCGCCTGCCGCCGCTCACCTCGCGGGCTGTCACAGGATTAGATCGTTCGCTTTGGAGGCGGGGAAGTTCCTGCCGCATCTTGTCCCGGACCTTGAGCTAACATATAGTTAGAAGGATCCCATTTCCAAAGGGTGGTGCGAAGATGGCCAAGGACATCGAGATCGAGTACTGCACTTCCTGAGGCTACCTGGACCACGCCACCCGTGTGGTAGGCGAAATTCTCCAGGCGATGAAGAATGATGTGGGACGGGCCGCCCTGATTCCTTCGGGGGGCGGCGTGTTCGACATCCGGGTGGATGGGGCAACCGTATTTTCCAAGGCCGAGAGCGGCCGGTTCCCGGAACCGGGCGAGGCACCCTCGGTCGTAGGCGCTTAGCCGACTGGAGTCGGGCGGGCGGGGCCGGGTGACCGGCTCCGCCCGTCGTCTTTCCAGGACGCGGCCGCTCGGTCTCGAGGGGCAGGTGAAGCTGCCCGTGCAGCCTCAGCCGCCATGCCGCCGGAGTCGAGGACGCCGCCCACACAAACGCACACCGGCAAAAACCGGTGCGCTTAGGGGACGGCCCGAGGGGGCTCTCTATCTCCCGCCCATTAGGTCTCTTCATACCGGAATACCGTCTCAAATGGCACGCCCAGGCGCAGCATGCCCGCGATGAACTTCGCTCCCGGTCTGCGCTTCCCATTCAGCACCCGGTTGACCTGGGAGTGGTTCACACCCAGCGCCACCGCCAGCTCTTTTTCGGACCAGTGGCGATCCGCCATGAGCGCCCGCACCCGGTCCGCCCTGATGGTCACCGTCACATGTGGGATCCTTTCCAAATTGCCATTTGGCACGAGCATGACACACAAATTGCCAAATGGCAACCATTTGGAGTGCAAAGCGTGCGTTACAATTGCCTGTAGGCAATACAGGGAGGTGGGCTTTGTTCGGAGAGGAACTGCGCTCCCTGCGGCTGGCCGCGGGCATGGACCTGAAAACCCTCTCCCTGCGCTCAGGCGTAAGTGCCTCGTATCTCTCCCGGCTTGAAGCCGGAAAGCGCGGCATCCCCACCCTTCACGTGCTTCTGCGCGTGGCCGAGGCCCTCAACACGCCGCCCGCCTCCCTGCTCTATCGGGCCGGCATCCGTCTCGATGCGGCCGGCGAGGCCCGGGAGGCGATTCCGTTCGGTCTGCCCGCCGGCGTGCGCCGCCTGCTTGAAAGGGCCGTCGGCAGCTTCTCCCCGGAGGACTGGGCCGCGGTCGAATCTTTTTTGGCCGTCCGGCTGCCGCCTCCCCTCCCCGATCCGCGCACCCGCACCGAATAACAGCAGGAACCGGTGCCCCGATCCGGGAACTCTGCATGCCATAGTGACCGGACACTCACAGCGCGTTTACTTGGGGAGGCGCACATGTCAGTTCGATGGGCGGCGATCCTGCCTCATGGCGGCCAGGCCATACCCGAACTGGCCGGAGACCTCGCCGAACGCTTTCGCCCCACGCGCGAGGGCCTGGAGACGGCCGCCGGGGCCGTGGCCGACCAGATTCCCAGCACGATCGTGATTGCGACCCCCCATGGGATCCGCGCCGAGGGAGGCATCTCTATCTCGGCCAGTGAGTTCACCGAAGGCGTTCTCGAAGGGGCCGGCGGAAGGGTGCAGGCGCGCTACCGGGTCGACGTGAACACGGCACGCGCCATCGCGGAGCGGGCGCGAAGCCGTGGGCTGGAGGCGCCGCTTCTGGCCTACGGCGCGTCCTCGGGTCCGCATTCGTGCCTGCCCATGGACTGGGGCGTGCAGGTGCCGCTGCACTTTTTGGCGCCGCCGGGCGAGGCGGCACCGTCGGTGGTGAGCCTGTGCCCCTCCCGCCTCCTTTCCTTTGAAGATTTGGCCCGCTTCGGTGAGGCGGTGGCCGACATCATGATCGAGAGTTCGGAGCCGATGGCGTTTGTGGCAAGCGCGGATCTCGCCCATGCCCACCAGGCCGACGGCCCGTACGGCTATCATCCCGCCGCGCGGGAAATGGACGCCGCCATCGTCCGGCACGTGCAGGAGGACAGGCTCGAAGACCTGTTCGCCCTCGACCCCGGCTTTATTGCCGACGCCAAGCCAGACGCGCTCTGGCAGACGGCCATCCTGGCCGGGCTCCGCCGCCGTGTGCGGCTCACCTCCCGGTTCATCGCCTACGACCGCCCGACCTACTTCGGGATGCTGTCGGCCTGCTACCTGCCTTGAGCGTGCTGCAGCCGGGACTGCTGGGACTGGCGTTCGGGTCGGCCGCATTTGTGGTCGCTCACATCATCATGACGCGCCTGGGCGTCGTGAAGGCGGAGCCGGTGGACGCCCACCCCCCGCTGTGGCCGGCACTCATGACCCTTGGTGTGTTTGCGGCCATCGAGGAGCTGGTGTTCCGACTTGGCATGATCGGTTACGGGGCGCGTCTTGTGGGGTTTCCGGCCGCTTTTATCGTCTCGGTGGCCCTCTTTGCGGTGGTCCACCGGACCGAGGAGCGCCTGACCCCGCTCGCCTGGGCCAACCTGGTGCTGGTGGGCGCGGTTCTGGGCCTTCTGTATCACGATCGGGGCTTCTTTGCCGCTCTCGGCTTTCACTGGGCGTGGAACGCCTGGGAATGGGTCCTCGGCTACGCGGTGAGCGGCGAGAAAAACCGGAGCCGGCTTCCCGCCCCGCCCGTCACCCGCCGGATCGGGCGGCTCGCGTACGGACCCGAGGCCCACTGGGCCTCGGGCGCGTCACTTCTGGCCTCACTCATAGGGCTCCTGCTGGTGCGCCCCTGACTCAGCGGGCGCGGCTCAACTCCCGCACCGCCGCCACGGTGCGGTCCATTTCCTCCTCGGTGTTGTACGGGGCCAGCCCGAGCCGCACGAGGCCTCCCTGCCGGCGAAGGTCAAGCCGGTCGACGACCGTCACCGCGTAGAAGTCGCCCGACCATGCGAAGATACCGCGGCGGGCAAGCTGCATGGCCACCTCTTCGGCGTGGAGTCCCTCAACGCTGAAGGCAAGCGTGGGCGTCCGCGGACCGGAACCGGGCACCCGTCCGTAGAGAACCACCCCGTTTACTCCCTCCAGACCCTCCCACAGACGGCCGAACAATCTCTCCTCGTAAGCGTCCACACCCGTCATCGCGACGGTCAGCCGCTCACGACGCGAGGCGGCGGCGGGCGCCCAGCCGGCCACGGCTTCGACCGCCCCCCGGACGCCGGCCAGCGCCGCGTGGTTCAGGGTCCCGGTCTCGATCCGCGACGGGCCGCGGGCTTCCTGCGGCCGCACCCGATCGGTGGCGCTGCCGTCCAAGGCGCCAGGCGCACCGTAAAGAATGCCGACGTGGGGGCCGAAGAATTTGTAGGCCGAGCAGAGGAGAAAGTCGGGGTCCAGGCTTGTAACTTCGACGGCCCGGTGGGGCGCATAGTGGACCGCGTCAAGCACCAGGGTCGCGCCCACTTCCCGGGTACGCGCCCGCACGGCGGCCGGGTCGGTAATGGTGCCAAGGGCGTTTGACGCGAGTCCCAGCGCCACGATCCGGGTCCGGGGTCCGATGAGCGCGAGCAGCGCGGCCATGTCCAGTTCCGCCTGATTGGCGGCCAGCGGTGCCCATCTAATCACGGCACCGCGCTCGGCCAGCATGAGCCAGGGGGCCACGTTGCCGTCATGGTCCAGTTCGGTTACCACGACCTCGTCGCCGGCCTTAAGGCCGCGTCCGAGCGCGTGCGCCAACGCGAAGTTGAGCGTGGTCATATTGGCGCCAAAGGAGATGGTAGCGTCGGCCCCCGCGTGCAGGAAGTCGCGCATCGCCTCCCGGGCGCCCGAAACCACCGCGTCCGATTCCACACTGGTGGCAAAGGCCCCATGGGTGTTGGCATTCGAATGCTCGTAGTAGCCGCTCACGGCCTCGATCACGGATCGCGGCACCTGACTGCCGCCGGGGCCATCCAGATAGACGACCGGCCGCCCTTCCTGCACGCGGGCCAAACTTGGAAACTCATCGCGAATGGCGGCTCCTACCCGCACCGTGGCCGCGGCCGCGACGCGTTCCTGTCCGTCCATAACGCTGGCGCCTCCTTCACTTGTGGTGACTCCCGGTAAAGACGCGGACGGACTTAAGGCCCGTCGCTAAATATGGTGAGGCTCACGCGACGCCTTGACAACCGTCCCCCGGTTTCGTATCGCCATAGACGTCACCGGCATGAGCAGGCGCGGAGGAACCCCGAGAGGCGGGCAGACACAGAAACCGCCAAGACTACGACAAGGAGGCCGTTCGCATGCTTGATCATCCCGACCACGGATATGGCCTCGCGCCCCCCCTGATTGACGCCGCCCTTATCGTGGTGGACGTCCAGAACGACTTCTGCCCGGGCGGCAGCCTCGCGGTGCCCGCCGGCGACGAGGTGCTGCCGGTCATAAACCAGTGGGTCGACACCTTCGTCTCCGCGGCACGCCCCATCTTCTATACCCGGGACTGGCACCCGGCCGATCACGTGTCCTTTGTCGCCCGCGGGGGACCGTGGCCGCCCCATTGCGTGCAGGACAGTCCCGGATCAGCCTTTCACCCCGCGCTTCGCGTCGCGGGTCCCGAATTCCGCAAGGGAGTGGACAGGGATCGTGACGCCTACAGTGGGTTCGAGGGTCACGCGGCCGTGGGCGGCGCGTCGCTGGCCGAGGCCCTTGTGGCGGCCGGAGTCCGCACTCTCCTCGTGGTGGGCCTCGCCACTGACTACTGCGTCCGGGCGACCGCCCTGGATGGGATTCGCGAAGGATTCGCGGTGGTGGTGGATCCGCGGGCGGTGCGGGCGGTCGACGTAGACCCCGGCGACGGCGACCGGGCCCTGTCGGATCTGCGGGCGGCGGGCGCTCAGATCTGGCCCGCAAACGACGCGTAGGGCCATTCGGTTACGCCAGATTGTCCCCGATGAGCAGATTCTTGCCGTCTGCGACAGGATTTTCCGCCGACAAGACGAAGGAAGTAGGTGTTATGCGCGAGGGGAGATGAAGGCGTGCGGGTGAGATGGCCTCTGGTGATGGCGGCAGGTGCCATGCTCTTGATGTCGACGCCGGTGGACGCGGCAAGTCTGACACAACTTCAACAGCAGCAGCAGGCCATCCGGCAGAGGATCTCATCGACGCGAAGCGCGTACGGACGCACGGCGACGCAGATAACGGGCACGGCCAGCCAGATCCAGTCGCTGAACCAGACCCTGCTCGCAGACGAGGCCCGGGTCTCCTCCCTAACCGTCAAGATTTCCGCCACTGAAACCCAGATCACGCACGAGCTGGCAAAGCTTGCCGCCACTCATCGACACCTCGTGTACGAGACGGCCCTCATGAAGGACCAGGTGCTCCTGATGGAGGAGCACGGCCCGGTCGGGTACCTGAGCGTAGTGCTCGGAGCCACTTCATTTTCAAACTTTATTACCCGCCTCTTGGTGATGGCCCAATTGGCGCAGATGGGAAGCCGGCTCGTCACCGAGATCCAGGCCACCTACCACCAGCAGACGGTGGAGAAGCTGGCCCTGCAGAAGCAGAAAGCGGGTCTCGTCACGCTGGAGGCGCAGGCGCAGGCGGCCACCAATCAGGTCGCCAGCACCCTCTCGCAGCAGCAGGCGCTTGAAGGCCAGCTGCAGGCGCAGGCTCTCAGCGAGCAGCACAGCATCACGTCGCTGAACGCTCAGCTGTCGCAGATCACCCAGGAGATTCAGAACCTGCTGGCGCAGTTCGCGTCCGGGTTCCTGAGCCGCCGCCAGTTGTTTGACGCCCTCTATCCACTGGTGCAGCCGATTGCAAGCCAGTATGGCCTGTCGCCTTACCTGGTCCTCGGCGTCATTACGGAGGAGTCGGGCGGCAACTCCAAGGTGGTGAGTTCGACCGGCGCCATCGGCCTCATGCAGGTGGAGCCATATACAGCTGCCGACTATGGCATCTCGCCGGCCCAGCTCTACAACGCCCAGGAAAATGTCATCGCGGGATGCGAGATCCTGGCCGCGCTCCTCGGCCCGACTGGATTCCCCTCCTCTACCTGGGGCTCCTACAGTGAGTCCATGGCTCTTGTCGGCTACAACGCCGGCCCCGGCACCGTCGACGAGTCCATCCAGCAGTACCAGTCGAACCCGTCCGCCTACCCCACCCCGCTCAGCTGGGCCTACAGCAACATCGGCGGGGTTCAGGGCTACGCCACCAACATCGAAGCGCTGCAGGCGCTCTACCAATCCTGGGGCGCGCCGTAGGCCGGGGGCGAGAGGCTCCCGCTCTCAGTTAGGCGACCTGGTACGGCACGGCCCTGTGGCGCGGGCCCTTTAATGGCGGCCGCGCCACCAGCAGGACGGACCAGCAGTCTCCTCGGATGCAAGAACTCCAGATTGACTGGCTCCCGGTCTTCTGGCGTCCGGCCGGCGATGTGGTGGGAGGCAAAAGTCGGGATCGTGCGCGCCATGAGCGAGAAACCCCGGATGTGCGATGTCCCACGACCCGCACGGCCCATCTCCATCGCGCTTCTCGCCGTTCAGGCGGTCTTGGGTCAGCAATGGTTCGAGAGCCGGGCGAGCCGGTGACGAGGGACCCGAGCTTCTTCATCCCTGGCCGCCCGTCATGGCCTTTCGTGGTTCCCGCGGGCCGCGTGTGTCACCGGCGCACGACCGCGCCGGCGAGAACTATACGGACCGAGGCGTACAGATCGGTCTTTCAGGTGCCTGGGGGGGTCTCTCGCGCCCTTGCCCGGCCTGCCGCTCTCGGGCGTGGCGGCAGGCGGCGAACTCGTTCGCTACGCAGTCAGACAGGCCGGAACTCTTTCCTACAGGGCCACCCCGGTGGCATAGAGCTGTGCATAGACGCCTTCTCGCGCCATCAGCTCCATGTGCGTCCCCTCCTCCACCACGCCCTCGTCGGTCAGCACGACAATTCGCCGCGCGTTTCGTATGGTCGAGAGCCGATGCGCGATGACGATGGTGGTGCGGCCGGCCGCCAGAGACTCCAGCGACTGCTGCACCAGTTTCTCGGACTCGTAGTCGAGAGCGCTGGTCGCCTCGTCGAAGATGAGGACCGGCGGGTCTTTCAAAAACACGCGGGCGATGCTGATCCGCTGCCGCTCGCCCCCGGACAGGGTCACGCCGCGCGAACCGATGAGGGAGCGATAGCCATCGGGAAGACCGGTGATGAACTCGTGCGCATGGGCAAGCCGGGCCGCCCGCACCACGTCCCGGTCGGAGGCTGACGGATTTCCGTAGCGGATGTTGTCCAGGATGCTGCCCGAGAACAGGTACACGTCCTGCTGCACGATTCCCACACTCTGACGGAGCGAGGTGAGCTCGATGCCGCGGACATCCTGACCGTCAAGCATCACGGCTCCCTCCGTCACATCGTAGAACCGGGGCACGAGCGCGCAGAGCGTGCTCTTCCCCGCCCCTGAAGGGCCCACAAGCGCCACGTATTCTCCAGGGTCAATACGGAGCGAGAGGTCTTTCAGCACGTCCTCGCGGTGTGGGGCATAGCGGAACCAGACGTGACGGAATTCGATGCGCCCCGCCACCTCCTTAAGCGTGACGGCGCCGGCGACGCTCTTGATGGCCGGCTCCACGTCCATGATCTCCTGGAATCTCCGAAAGCCGGTCAACCCTTCTTGGAGCTGATTGGTCATGAATGCCAGACGCTGAATCGGCTCCACCACGTAGGCGACGTACAGCAGATACGTGATGAGATCACCGAGGTTCAAAGTCTGGTGCACGATGCCCGCGCTTCCGAGCACGACCACAGCCACTGTAAGAAGCTGCACCAGGCCCTGAACCGAGGTGTAGAGATAGGCGTCGGCCCGGTAGGTGTTCTGCCGGCTGGCGAGAAACCCGTGACTGGCCTCGTGAAACTTTCTCACTTCCATCGGCTCATTGGCGAACGACTGCACCACCCGGATACCCGAGAGACTCTCCTCCGCCTGGACGTTCACGTCCGCGATGCGCTCCCGGTTGTCGCGCATCGTCCGGCTGAGCCGCTGGTTGAATACCACCACGAACACGCCCAGCACGGGCAGAAAGGCGAACATGACCAGCGTCAGCCGGATATCGATGACCGCCAGGATGGTAAAGGCACCCACGAAGCGGGCCAGATAGTTCAGGTAATCCTCGGGCGCGTGGTGATAAAACTCCCCCAGCAGCATCAGGTCGTTGGTGAGACGGCTCATGAGCTCGCCTGTCCGGCCGCGGTCAAAGTACTCGAGCGACAACTTCTGCAGGTGGGAGAAGAGCTCGATGCGAAGCGTGTTTTCCATGCGCGCGCCCAGCACGTGGCCCTGATAATCGAGCACGTACTGGGCCAGGGCCTGCAGGATCAAGAGCCCCACCATGGCGCCGCCGACCCGATAAACGGCGGGAAGAGCCTGGGAGAGGTTGTGGGCCAGCACCGTGTTGGTGATGTAGCGCACCAGGAGCGGAAACAGGAGGGCCAGGCCGGAGGTGAGGAGCGCGCAGCCCAGCACGGCCGCCAACAGCATCCGGTGCGGCCGGTAGTACGACATGAGGCGCTTGAGGGATATGCCCATCGTGAACCCCTTCGCTATGTGTTGCACGAGACAAGTCGGCAACACATACCTAGAGGACGACCTCGCCCGGACCGGCGGCATGCCGCGGCGGGGCAAGAACAGGAGCGGAGACGTTTCTTAGAGGGCGTCCACCCGATATGTGTTGGTGGCAAAAGTCGTGTGCACGGGCACGACGGCATACCCCCCTGTAGAAGATACCTCACTATAGCACAAAGTCTGACGCGTCCGGCGCCTCGTGACGCTTGACGGCCCTCGTCCAACGAGCGGCCGGCATGCGGGCGTGGCTCCGGCCCCAAAACCGCACGCGCCGACGGATGACCAGGTCGAGGTCGCCCCCGCCGGGCGCGATGCCGCTCCATGGGGGCAGGTGGCATGCGACAGCACACGATGTGTCTTCGGCCCGAAGTCGCGGGCGAACGCTCAATGCGGAGCCGACGGAGACGAGATAGGCGACGCGTGTCTGAGAACCCGGTGGCGCTCGCGAGATACCGATAGGCGGCCCGTGACCGAGACCTGGCAGTCCTCGCAAGGCCAGGGGGCCCGTCTCCCGGCGGCCGGACCCGCTTGGCAAGTCGCCGGTTCGCGCCCAGGGGGGGCCCCGGACTGCCACCGAAAACTATCAGTGGACGCCGCCAGGGGCCCGATACAGGGATTTCTCTGCCCAGGCGCTACCGGGGAGTGTCAAAGAGAGACCGGAGCGCCCCGGAAAGATTCGACGGGATCGTCGTTGTATGGTACTCGCCGGGAAAGGTTCTGTGCTCAAGCTTGAGACCCGGGTAGTGCCGCCGCTCGAGCCTGCTCGCCAGGACGGCCGTGTCGGCCACCATATCGACGGTGTCGGCTTCCGCCTCCTGGTAAGCCGCCGGGCGCTTCTCTTCCGGCAGCCACTTTATCGCGTGCAGATCGCCTGCGGGATTTTCCATGCCCCCAATGCCGATGAAGACGCGGGCCGGCAAATCGTCATGGTTCATGGCGTACTGCGATTCGGTCTCCAGCACGGCCCTGCCGCCCCACCAGACCGACGGGCTCCCGATGCCATAGGCGGAAAACGCCTCCGGTTTCGTGAAGAGCGTCCAAGCCCCAAACAGCCCCCCGAAGGAGTGGCCGTAGAGTGTGTACTCCGCCGACGCCACCCCGTACCGCTCGCCCAAAAAAGGCTTCAGCTCTTCATCGAGGAAGGCCAGAAATGCGGGCGCGCCGCCGCCCTGCCCGTCTACGGCCGGCGGTGGCGTAAGGTCGCGCTTCCGCAGCTCCAGGGTCTCCCCGAAATATTTGGCCCGGTAGCCGACTCCGACAACCAGGAGGGGCGGAATCAATTCAGTCCCCTGATACATGCGGGCCATCTCGAGCGCCGTGCCATACTGGAGCTGGGCATCTGTGACCACGAGCACGTGGGGCGGAGGCACCGAGGCTTCGGCCGACGCGCGCGCCACGAAGATCTTGAATTCATCCCCCACGTGCTCCGAGCGCAGGAAGCTTACGTCCACATCCGCCAGCACGGTGACGTCGTCGGACTTTTCGGTCATCGGACAACCCTCCCTGAGGTCTGTTTCGCACACGTTGAACTCGCACGTCCTGCAGCTTGAGCCTGCGACCGTCCACTCATCGACCCGACCGGCCTCACAGTGGGTACGCGCTCCTGGCCGCTCCTGGAGACGGCGAGGGGCCGCTTCGTGGCCCAATTACGCTCCCTGACACCGGTTTCCTGCCGATAGTGCGAGTCGGCGGGAGCCATCCCGGGGCATCGACGCGCCCGCTCTTGTCTTGAAGACGCACCCCGCATCCGCAATTCATCGGGGCCGGGCCGGGCGCTTTTTTCTTGAAAGACCAGCAAGAGCAAATCCTAAAAGAACCTCGCGGGAGAAGTCACGGTGCCGTCGGCTGCTCGAGGACTGGCTCGTTCGGGACGAGCCGCGTGCCGGGGAGCCGTCTTGGGCCTATGGTCAGCGGCGGAGCCAGCAAGAACACAGCGGACGGTGCTGACAGGGGTGGAAGCCCGGAAGCTCCTCGCGCTGCCCCTGCCGGGCCGCCTGGTAAATCGTCTGAGGGGGCACCGGGGGGCGACGCATTGGGGCACCGACCGAACCGGGGATGGAGACGCCCGCGGGAGTTCCCGTCAGGCCGGCCAGAGCGTCTGGTGACCGAATGGCCAGGGCCCGGCGGGGATGGGCGCCTTCAGCGCTTCCGACCGTGTCGAGTCGTCTAGAATCCGTGCAATCAGAAAGTCTTAGGGGGCGACCGGTGGTCCCCCCGGCTCGCCATGCCAGGCTGAGTCTCCGTCTGCCCAGAGCTCGCGTTTGAAAATTGGCGCGCGGCCCTTCAGTCGGTCAATGGCGGCCTCGCAGGCGTCCAGCGCCGCATGGCGATGCGGCGCCGCCACGCCGACCAGCACGCTCGCCTCGCCCAGCGCCAGCCGCCCGGTGCGGTGCACCATCACCACGTGGCGCACGCCAAATTCGAGGCGGATCTCGTCTCCAATACGCCGGAACTCGCGCTCCGCGAGGAGTACGTGCGCGTCGTATTCGAGGCCGACCGATTCCCGCCCCTGAAATTCGTTGCGCACCACGCCCAGGAACAGCGCCTGCCCGCCGCAGGCCGGATCGGCCAGGGCGGCTAACGCCTCCTCCATCACAATCGGGGTCTCCTGGATCCGGAAAATGTCCATAGCGGAAGTATAGCCGGTCCCTACCCGCCCGACATCGGCGGGATAAGGGCCAGGGCGTCACCGTCCGCCAAGAGACGGTCCCTGGGCGCCCACTCGTCGTTCACCGAGAAGAGAAATCGGTCGGCGGGCGCACCGAGCACGGCCTGAAACCGCTCGAAGACGTCACCCACCGACAGATCCGGCTCCGGGTCCACCAGGAGCTCCCGGGTCCTCATGCGGTCGGCGGCAAACCCGAAGAATAACACGTGAATAGCCATGGCCTTACTGTAGCCGTTTCACCCCGTTAGATCGTGCACCGCCGAAGGATCATGCGAGGGGAAAGGGCGCGGCCACGCCCAAACACTCGAGACTCCGATGGCGCTTGCTCTTCCCGCGCGGCAGGCTCCTCCGGCGGGCGCGGAATGGCGAGGGCGGTGGTGGCAGCGCCGCGGACAGTGCGTCGGATACCGCGTCCGGCTCGTCACGGAGCCGACAGCGGTCTCCAACCGCAGAAGCTCATGTGGATCATGCCGGCCACCGTCGCCGGGTGGCGGCGACAGGCGGCCGCAAGCGAACACACCGGCCTCTTTGGCCGGGCCTGGCGGGGACCCATGGCCGGAGGCGACCCCGCCACCGTCGGCCATTGCCGCGTGCGACCGGTTCCCGACGCCCACTGCACCTTCGGCGGCATCGCCATCCAAGCGGTCTCCGGCCGGTCGTTCGGTGAACCTGGCACCAGGGTTTCTTTCGGCCGGCCCCGACGCTCCCCAACTTATCTGCGATAACGGCGCCGAGGACGCGGGTCGGCTCCGGCGGGTGTCCCGTCGTGGCCTTGGCGTCACGATGACGGGCGACCCTGCGCGTGCCGTCAGCGCCGGCTCCGCAATCCCGATGAACCGGCGAGTCCAGAAGCAGGCGGCCTGTCCATGCGAGGGGGCGGCGGCGCGACGGCCGCTCCGATACGACCTGAGTCTTCCCATCGCCTCCAGGTGGTGCGGGTCTACGAACCCGCCTCGTGCCCGTCGGGCGGCTCGGCCACCGCGCCGTAGAGCGCGCCGGCGCTTACGTACACGCGCCTCAACCCCTGGTACATGACGGCGATGGGGCCCGAACCGCCGGGATTCGCGTACACCTCGCCGGTGGGTACGGACCCCTCCGGCACACGGTCCTCTACAGACCGGTAACGAACGGTCCAGCGAAGCGCCGTCCCGATGAGCAGAAGGCCCGCCACAATCAGATAGATCCCGATGGTGGGGATGTGCGGCAGCACGATGAAGGTGAGTCCCCCCAAGACCGACACCGTCCCCGCTATCAGCAGAAGCGGCCTTCCCGTATCCCTGCCCGGGTTAATCCGTATGCGCTCAAGCTCGGCCCGACTCTCCTCCTCGGCGACAAGCCTCGTCGCCGAGTGCCTCCAAGTTCGCCACATCATGTAGCCCGTAAAGACCAGGATGGGCGGGGTGAAGAGCTGCATCAGAGTCGTGAAGGCGATGCCCCAGTGATGATTCATGTAGTGGAACAGGTAAAGCGGGTTATCGCGTGTGGTCTCTCCAATAAATCCGCGGAGGACGGCATAGTAGAACATGCCCGACCAGAACTGATAACCCGGCGGCACCGGCCGGTTTCTTTCCAGCCAGACGTAGCGCACGATCAGGAAGATGCCGATGGCGGAGCCGATAAGCTGCTCCGGCCAGCGCCCGAATCCGAACGCCGTCATCCGCCCCAGCACCTCATGATTGAAGATGTTGCCGATCCGGACCATGAAGATGCCAAGCCCGATGCCGGGAATGGTCCAGTCCGCGATGTGGTTGAACACCAGCGGGCGTCGTCGGAGCTGCAGCCAGAAAACCAGGATGCCGGCTCCCACCGCGCCGTCGTAGGCCAGCCCTCCCTGCCAGATGCGCAGGGTCTGCAGGGGATCCAGCCAGATCCATTGCGGGTCGTTGGCCAGCACAAACACGAGCCGTGCTCCCACCACGCCGGCAAGAATCGCCCACAGCGCCACATTGGCCAGCTGATCCGGGTCCTCGTGCAGGTCGCGCACGCGCTCAAGCATGTACCAGACGCCGCCCAGGATGGCCGCGACCATGAAAATGCCGTACCAATGGATCTGGATCGGCCCGAGGTGGATCGCAATCGGATCAAGCTGGGGCAAATACGTGGCCATCACCTCGCCCTGCGATAATTGTCGCGTCTAGCGTGCCACACGCGCTCCCGGGAGACAAATCATCTCAGCCGGCCGCCACCGCCGCCAGCGCCCGGTCGGCGGCCTGGAGGGTCTTCTCCATGACGGCCGGGTCATGAGCGGAGGAGACAAACGCGGTCTCGTACGGCGATGGCGGCCAGAACACACCGTTTTCCAAAAGTGCGTGGAAGAAACGGCGAAACGCCTTCTCGTCGGTGCGCGCCACCTCGTCGAAATTGACCGGCGCGACCTCGCTGAAGAACGCGCTCACCATGCCGCCCGCCACCACCGTGCTGAGCGCCACGCCATGCCGCCGGGCCGCTTCTTGGAGCCCCCGTGCCAGCGTCTGCGCGGTCTCCTCCAGGGGGCCGTAGAACGCGGGCCCTCCCACCGTCCGGAGCTGCGCCAGACCCGCCGCCATCCCGACCGGGTTCCCCGACAGGGTGCCGGCCTGATAGACGGGGCCGAGCGGCGCCACGAGCCCCATAAGCTCGCGGCGCCCGCCATAGGCCGCCACCGGGAGCCCGCCCCCTATGACTTTCGCGAGACACGTGAGGTCGGGCCTTATCCCATACCGAACCTGGGCCCCGCCCCAGGCCACGCGAAAACCTGTCATGACCTCGTCCAGCACCAACAGCGAGCCCGCCTCCTCGGTCACCTGGCCGAGGCCTTCCAAAAATCCCGGCACCGGCAGCACCGTGCCCATGTTGCCCGCCACCGGCTCCACGATCACGGCCGCAATCTCGCGTCCCCACTCCCGGAATACCTGCCGGACGGCGCCCAGATCGTTATAGGGCACGGTCATCGTCAGTTCGGCCAGCCGTTCGGGCACCCCTGCCGAGTCTGGCACGCCGAAGGTGGCCGCCCCCGATCCCGCCC
>JAJZYZ010000109.1 GCA_021797815.1 Bacillota bacterium | reverse complement strand
CCGAGCGGCGCCACGAGCCCCATAAGCTCGCGACGCCCGCCATAGGCCGCCACCGGGAGCCCGCCCCCTATGACTTTCGCGAGACACGTGAGGTCGGGCCTTATCCCATACCGCACCTGGGCCCCGCCCCAGGCCACGCGAAAACCTGTCATGACCTCGTCCAGCACCAACAGCGAGCCCGCCTCCTCGGTCACCTGGCGGAGGCCTTCCAAAAATCCCGGCACCGGCAGCACCGTGCCCATGTTGCCCGCCACCGGCTCCACGATCACGGCCGCAATCTCGCGTCCCCATTCCCGGAATACCTGCCGGACGGCGCCCAGATCGTTATAGGGCACGGTCATCGTCAGTTCGGCCAGCCGTTCGGGCACCCCTGCCGAGTCTGGCACGCCGAAGGTGGCCGCCCCCGATCCCGCCCGAATCAGGAGCGAGTCGTGGTGGCCGTGATAGCAGCCGGTGAACTTGAGGACTTTGGGACGGCCGGTGGCGGCGCGCGCCACCCGGAGGGCCGACATCGTGGCCTCCGTACCCGAGTTCACCATCCGCACCACCTCAAAACCGGGAAGGGATTCTGCCAGCAGCTCCGCCAGTTCCACTTCCGCCACCGTTGGCGTCCCGAACGAGAGGCCCCCTGCCACCGCCCGTGCCGCCGCCTCCACCACCGTCGGGTGGGCGTGACCGAGGATAAGGGGACCGTAGCTCATGACGTAATCGATGAGCGTGCGCCCGTCTTCGGTGGTCAGGTAGGCGCCCTGTCCGGACCGGACCAGAAAAGGCTCGCCTCCCACTCCCCGGAACGACCGCACCGGGCTGTTGACGCCGCCCGGAATCACCTGCTGCGCCCGCCCCCACCACTCTCCCGCACTGGTTGCCATCGCTGTCCCTCCCGGCCGGTTACACGTTGAAACGAAAATTCACCACGTCGCCATCCTGCATGATGTATTCTTTGCCTTCCATGCGCACCGTGCCATGATCGCGGGCGGCCGCCATCGACCCCGCCGCCTCCAGATCCCGGTACGCCACCACCTCCGCCCGGATGAATCCGCGCTCGATGTCGGAATGAATCTTGCCGGCCGCGGCCTTGGCGGGGGTGCCGCGCTCGATGGTCCAGGCCCGCACCTCGTCCTCCCCGGCCGTGAGAAACGACATGAGGCCGAGATGCTGGTAGATGGCGCGGGCGAGACGGCTCACGCCGGTCTCTTCGATGCCCACCTGAGCCAGAAATTCTCCGCGTTCCGACTCGTCAAGCTGGCCCGCCTCCATCTCCCACTGGCCGGCCATGATGACAAGCGGGATGCCCTTCTGCTCCGCCAGGCGGCGGAGCTCCTCGTCATCCGGGAAGCGGCCCGCCGCCATGTCGGCGTCGGCCACGTTGACGACCCAGATCATGGGCTTTAACGTCAAGAACTGGTAGCCGCGGAGCATCCGGTCCTCTTCGGGCTCCAGCGCGGCCGAGTCGAGCCGCCCCCCCTCCTCCAGGATGGGAATCAGGCGGTCGATAAGGCCGAGCTCCTCCCGCGCCTCCTGGGTCACCTTCTTGCCGCCCGTGAGCCGCTCGCGGCGCTTCATCAGCGCATCCAGATCCGCCAGCGACAGTTCGAGCTCCATGTCGGTCGCCGCGTGGAGGGCATCGGGCGCCTCGCCCAGATGATTTTCAAATCCCCTCAGCACATGCACCAGGGCGTCCACCGCGCGCACCTCGTTCAGGAAGCGGTTTGGCCCCTCGCTGCCGCTGCGCGTGAGGCCGGGCACATCCACCACCTGGATCTGGGCCGGGGTGAGCTTCCGGGGATGATACAGCTCCGCCAGGGCCGTAAGGCGCGGATCAGGCACCGACGCCGCTCCCCGATGCGCCTCGGCGCGTCCCCCATAGGCGGATGTGGTCTGGAGCGCGCCGGTCAACAAATTAAAAATCGTGGTCTTGCCCGAACCCTGGCTCCCAATCAGACCCACATCCATGGCTTCTCCCCCGGGCAATTATAGACAAGGCGGAAAGGCCCCGACAGGGGCGTCCGGAGGGAGTCGTGCGACGAGGCGCTCCCTTGATGGTGTCCCAGAACGCCGCCGCGTCGTCTGTCCGGAGGACTCTGCGGCGGCGAGGGCGAACATGTGACGCAGGCCAGCGCGGAGACCAGAGGGCAGATCGGAAGGAGGGGCGTCTTTGGACGAAACGGGCGGGGCGGGAGCCTACTGGGCCCGGCGCCTCCTTGGAGCCACGGACAGATCCTCGGAGGGAGCCTCCGAGGATCTGGAGCGCCTTTTGGAACCGCACGCGAGCCTCGACACCCCCGAGCGAGCCGCCCGTCTGCTCGCGTCGCTGCAAGAGCGGCACGCCGGCCGGTCGTTGGAGGAGGTCTATCCCCTCACGGTCGTCGACACCCCCGAGGGCCCGGTCTCCAGCATCGTGACCGTGCGCGACATCCCGCCCCCCGCGACCGACCCCGCCCTCGCGTCAGAACGCCTCCAGGCGGCGCTGGAGCTCGTATTCGGAGTCGGGCCGGTATACGCGGAGCGCTTCCGGCAGCAGGGCCTCCGGCGGCTCGACCAGCTCGCCGCCCACCCGGTGTACGGGCCGCGGGCACGCGAGGTGTTGGATGCCATTACCCATGACCCGGCCCAGGCCTCATCCCTCATCCGGGAACGCCTGTCTCCTTCGGATCCTCTCTTGTGGTCCACCACCGCCCTTTATCCGCCATCAGCCCTCCTGTTTGTCGACATTGAGACCATGGGCTTCTTCGGCGTGGCCATCGTCCTCATCGGCGTGGCGGAGTGGGTGGGCCAGGCACTTCACGTCACGCAGTACGTCGCCCGAAGCGTGCTGGAGGAACCCCAGATTCTTGCGGCCCTGGCCGCGCACATGGCAGACAAGCCGGCTCTCGTGAGCTACAACGGGCGGAGCTTCGACTGGCCGACCCTGCAGGCGCGCGCCTCGTATTACGGGATCCCCCTCAGCCATCCCGGCTGGCCCCACTACGACCTCCTGCACTTCGCCCGCCGCCTCTGGCGCGAACGCCTGCCAGACTTCCACGCCACGACGATTGAACGCGAAATCCTGGGCGTCACCCGGCCTGATGACCTCCCCGGCTCCTACGTGCCCGCGTTTTACGAGCAGTACAGCCAGGAGAACAATGTGGGCCCGCTGTGCTACATCATCGACCACAATCGTCAGGACATGGAGGGGATGGCCCGCATCTTCGCGCGGCTGTCCGAGGAGTGGATGCCCGGTGTCCCTTGACCGCCTCTACCGAACCCTCCGTGAGGAGGCGCCTTTTTCCGACTTCGTCACCCATGTCGAGGACGTCCCCGCCCGGGGGGCCCTGGCGGGCACCCTCAAGGTGCCGCTCCCGCCCGCTTTCGAATCATATCTGGGCCGCGAGAACCTGACCCTCCGCCGCCATCAGGCCCTTTCGATCGAGCATCTGCGGGCCGGCCGGCACGTCCTTATCGCTACCCCGACGGCGTCTGGCAAGACGCTCGGGTTCAATCTCCCGGTGCTGGAGCGCCTCTCGTCCGACCCCGACGCCACCGCGCTCTACATCTATCCCACGAAGGCCCTGGCCCAGGACCAGTTCGCGCACCTCGAGGCTCTGGCCGCCGCGGTGGGCGTGAGCGCCCGCGCGGCGGTCTACGACGGGGATACGCCATCGGGCCGGCGGCCCGCTATTCGCGAGCGGAGCCGCCTCGTCCTGACCAACTTCTACATGCTCCACCAGACGCTCCCCTGGGCTCATCAGTGGGAGCGGTTCTTCCGTCATCTGGCCTTTGTGGTGATTGACGAGGCGCATACCTATCGGGGTGTTTTCGGGTCCAATGTGGCGCTCTTGATACGGCGGCTCCGGCGGCTGCTGGCCCTTTACGGATCCGAGCCGCAGTTCGTGCTGGCGTCGGCCACCATCGCCAACCCCGAGGAGTTTTTCGAGCGCCTCACCGGCCTCACCCCCGTGATCGTCGATCAGGACGGGTCCGCGCGCGGCCGCAAACGCTACGTGTTCTACAACCCCGAGGCGCTCGGGCCAAACATGGCCTCGCCTCACCAGGAGACGGCGCGCATTCTGGCCCGGGCCGTATCCGAGGACGTGCAGACGCTCTGCTTTGCCGTCTCCCGGCAGCTGGCGGAGCTGGTGGCGCGCTGGACGCGCGAGAGTCTCCCCTCCGCCCTGGCCGCGCGGGTGAGCCCATACCGGGCCGGCTACCTGCCCCGG
The DNA here is from genome assembly GCA_021797815.1 of Bacillota bacterium. Classification (GTDB taxonomy): domain Bacteria; phylum Bacillota; class Sulfobacillia; order Sulfobacillales; family JAIMBI01; genus JAKATP01. The sequence continues at coordinate 969 of JAJZYZ010000109.1, read as the reverse complement.
GAGAGGCGGGAGTTGGAGGAGGGACTCCGCCAGGGTGACATTCTCGGCATGGTGAGCACCAACGCCCTCGAGGTGGGCATCGATATCGGAAGCCTGGACGCGGTCGTGATGTCGGGCTTTCCCGGCACCATGATCTCCGCCCGCCAGCAGGCGGGGCGGGCGGGGCGGGGCGAGGACGAGTCGCTGGTGGTGTGGGTGCCGTTCGCCGATCAGCTTGACCAGTATCTGGCCCGCCATCCGGACGCCTTCTTCGGACGTCCCCACGAGCACGCCATCGTCGACCTGGCGAACCCTTACATCCTGGCCGGCCATCTCCTGTGCGCGGCGGCGGAACGGCCGCTTCCGCTCGAGGAGGCCTCCGGCTTCTTCGGACCGCCGGCGGCAGCGGCCCTCCAGTCGCTCGAACACCAGGGACTCCTCCGCTTAAGCTCCCGGGGCTATGTGTACCAATCGCATCCCGCCGCCGCGCAGGTGGTGTCGCTTGACGCCACCGGGCTCCAGCCGACCGTCAAGGTCATGACGGAGGATGAGATGCTGCTCGAAACCATGGACTGGAAGAAGGCGCTGGAGGAGGCGCATCCGGGAGCCGTGCTGCTCCACCGCGCGGAGACGTATGTGGTCTCCCGTCTCGACCTTGACCACTATGTGGCCACGGCGAAAAAGCAGCCGGTCGACTACTGGACCGATCCCGTGAAGCTGGTTGACATTCACATCCTGGATGAGCGGCGCGCGCGGGAAGGCAACGGCGTGCGGCTTGCCTTCGGTGAGATTGAGGTCACCGAACAGATCACGGGCTACAAGACGCGCGTGTTTGATCAGATGGTGGCGCTGAACTCGCTCACCCTCCCGTCGGTCACCTATCGGACCATGGGGATGTGGTTCACGCTGCCGGAGGAGTTCGTGCGCGAACTGAGGCTCCGTCACCGGAACGTGCCCGGGGGTCTCCACGGGTCCGAGCACGCCATGATC
>JAJZYZ010000108.1:301-5254 GCA_021797815.1 Bacillota bacterium | reverse complement strand
TGGGGCCGGGAAGCGCATTGCCGACGGCCAGGAGCTCACCGAACTGGCTCACGCTCAACCAGTGATTCCCGTCCACGGCCACCGCCTGGATAAGCGACAGCGACCCCGGGCCACCCCCGTATCCCAAGATGCCGACCTTGAAGAAGCCCCAAAATAGCTGCCATGCCACCAACATATTAGGCGCAGCGTCAGATCCGACGCCGCTTCCTCCCCGGACAGAAATTCGGCCGGCGCACATAGGCGCCGACCGATTCCATTGGCGACTGCCGCGGCGATTCCTGCCGGGACAGCCCGCCGCGTCGCCTCCGACCGAAGCCCCATCCCGTGGCGCACGCACACTGCCTCCGCTCCGGACGACGGCATCTGCCCCCAATGCCGCCACCGGGAGTCGGTCGGTGCCCCAGGCGTCCCAAAGCTCCCGTCGAGCCCCGCGTTGAAGTTCTCCATGATGGGGTCCATGCAGCGATGAATGGCGGTCGTCTGACCCGTCTCGGTCCCGCGTCAGAGCCGACCGCGCAGCGACCCGTTCTAAATGCGGTTGCCCCATGGTGTCGATGTATCAGAGCTGTCGCCGAACCACCCGTTTCAAACTGGCACGTACCCCGCGGTGCCGGTCTTGGATACGACCGGGCGGCACCCGCCGGCCCCTCTCCGGTTCATGGTCGAGATCTTGTTCGGCACCCCGCCTCCCGATCCCGGCATCCGGTTCTGCGCATGCTCTGACACCATATCTGTACCCCGCTCACGGTGGTCTCATCGGCCACCGGCGACGCATGCGGGACTGGTCTCCGACCCTGCGGATCGAATACGATAAGAGGAATTACCTCCTTCGGGAGCCGGGAGGGTCTATATTGCTGAGACAACTGCTAAAGTCCAAGATTCACCTCGCCACCGTCACCGAAGCGAACCTTCACTACCAGGGGAGCCTCACGCTGGGGTCCGCGCTGGTAGAGGCGTCGGGACTCGTGGAGCACGAATATGTGCACATCACCAACGTCAACACGGGTGCCCACTGGGTGACGTACGTCCTGGTCGACTCTGAAAACCCCGGGACTGTCTGCATGAACGGCACGGCCGCCAGACACTTCGAGCTGGGCGACCCGATCATCGTGCTCGCCTACGGGTTCTTTGGCGAGGACGAAGCGGCCGGATTTTCGCCGCGGGTGGTGCATGTCGACCAAGAGAACCGGGTGACCCAGGTGGTCGGCGGCTGAGAGTCCCGATGTATGATGAGACCGTGTTCCGACGCTGGCTCCGGGACCTAAAGGGAGGGCTCAGGCTTGTCCGCCGCCATACAGGACGTGCGCTCGGTTGGGATGCCGGACGTGGTCTTCGATGTATTTCAGATCCCCGACTTCGATGGGCGGATGGCGCGTCTCCGCGAGGTGGTGACCCCGCGGCTTCGGGAGCTGGGCGAGCTTTTGGCGCCCACCGTCTCCGATCTGGTCGGAGAGCCTCTCTTTGCCCATGTGGCGCTTCATATGCGTCGGCGGGTAAACCCTCCCACCGATACCTGGGTAGCCTTCGGGCCCGCCGCCCGGGGCTATAAGGCCCTTCCCCACCTGGAAGTCGGGGTGGAAGCTCGGCACGTGTTTACCCACTTCATGCTGAAGCCGGAAGCCCAGGTCCTGAAGATGCCGTTCTTGAAGTCGCTCAGTCTGCCGAAACTAAAGGCGCTCGCCGGCGAGGCGCCGCTCATCTGGTACGCGGGCGAGCATGGCGAGGGCCCGGTGCCGGTCCGTGCCATCAGGCCGCGCGCCTGGTCCGATCTGAGGGCGCGCGCTGGGAGAAAAGACGCGAGCCTCTGCCTCGGATTGGTCCTTGACCGGAGTGACCCCGCCGTCCGGGGACCGGGCCTGACCGGCGCGCTCATCGAGCAGCTCCAGGCCCTCGCGCCGCTATACCGCGCGGCGCGCGGTCTCTAACTCGCCAAGATCCCCAATGCTGGGAGGAAGTCTGTCGTGGCCGAGTCTCCCTCTTACCGTTTGCCCCGGAGTGTGCGCCCGGAGCGCTACGAGCTTGACATCACACCGGACCTGGACGCCGCCCGATTTTTCGGACAGGCGCGGATTGCCGTGACCGTGGACGAGCCGGTTTCGACGTTCGAGCTTAATGCCGCGGAGCTTGAGGTGGACGAAGTCGAGCTTGTGCTGGCCGATGGGGTGGTGGTGCCAGGGTCGCCCACGTTGGAGCGGGAAGAGGAGCGGGTTCGTCTTGACTGGGGGCGCATCGTGCCCGCAGGAGGCGCCACCATACGGCTCCGGTTTGCAGGCATCTTGAACGACCGCCTTCGGGGTTTCTATCGCTCGACGTACCGGGACACCGAGGGTAAGACCCAGGTGATCGCCTCGACGCAGTGTGAGGCCAGCGACTGCCGACGCATCTTTCCGTGCTGGGACGAGCCCGACTTCAAGGCCGTCTTTGCCCTTTCGCTCACCGTGGACAGTGACCTCACCGCGCACTCCAACGGACCCGTGAAGTCGGTCGAGGACCTCGGCGACGGGAAAAAGCGCGTCACTTTCGGCGAGACCATGAAGATGTCCAGTTATTTGGTGGCCATGTCCGTGGGCCCATTTGCTGAAACGAGTCCGGTAAGCGTCGACGGCACGCCCATCCGGATTGTGGCGCCGGCAGATCGGATGCCGCTCACGGGCTGGGCCGAGAACTGTGCCGCCCACTCCCTCCACTTCTTTGCCCAGTATTTCGGCATACCTTACCCCGGCGAGAAGCTTGATCACATCGCCATCCCCGACTTCGCGTTCGGGGCGATGGAGAACCTCGGACTCGTCACGTATCGCGAGGTGGCTCTCCTGGTTGACCGCGATCATGCGTCACAGGCTGAACTGCGCGGCGTGCAGGGTGTCATCGCCCACGAGACGGCGCATATGTGGTTCGGCGACCTCGTGACCATGCGGTGGTGGAACGGGGTATGGCTCAACGAAGCCTTTGCCACTTTCATGCAGATGCTGTGTTCGGACGATTTCTCGCCTGCCTGGGACGTGTGGACCGCCTTCGGGGTCGCGAGGGCCCGGGCCCTCGCCACGGACAGCACGGCGGCGACACGCCCCATCGAGCCGCCGCCGGGGCCGCTGTCGGATGCGCTTGACGTGCTGGATGAGCTCACCTATTCGAAGGGCGCTTCGGTGCTGCGTCAGATGGAGCAGTACCTGGGCCCGGATGTGTTCCGGAGCGGCATCCGCCTCTATCTGGACCGTCATCGCTACGGCAACACGGAAGCAAGCGACCTGTGGGATGCCCTGGAGGACGCCTCTGGCGAACCGGTTCGCGCCATCATGGACGCGTGGGTGTCCCAGGGCGGTCATCCCCTCGTCACCGCCGATCTCTCGACGGACGGCCGTCACCTTCATGTAAGCCAGGAGCACTTCCGGTATGCCGACACGGGCGATGGACGCCTCTGGCCGGTTCCTGTCACGGCCGAAGTGCATGGGCGCGACGGCTCGGTCCAGTTGGTCCGCCTGCTCCTCACCGATGCCACGGCAGAACTCGCCCTGTCGACCGAAGTGGAGTGGGTGCTGATAAATCCGGGGGCGTCCGGGTTCTACCGCGTCCGGTACGCCGGTGTCCTGTGGGAGCGTCTGGTCGCCCATTTTGGCGAGCTCGACCCTCGTGACCGGCTCGCCGTGCTTGTCGACGTGTGGGCGCTGGTGGTGGCCGGGCGGACGCCGCTCGCGACGGCGGCTTCCGCCTGGCGCAACCTCTCGCACGAATCCAATCCGGATGTGTGGGCGGCCGTGGCCGGTCCCCTTGGCCTTCTTTACAAGATCGCCGCCGACACGGAGCTTTCGGCCATTCGTGCCCTGGTCCAGGACATGGCCGGGCCGGTTTACGCGCAGGCTGGATTTGACCCCAGAGAAGGCGAGGACGAGGGTGTGGGCCGCCTCCGAGCCCAGGTTGTTCGCCTCCTGGGGACTCTCGGTGCCGATGCGCAGGTGCAAGAGGTCTGTCAGGACCGGTTTCGCGCCTATCGAGCAGGCAGCGGCACACTGGCGGGCGACATGCTGCCGGCGGTCGTCGCCGTGGTGGCCGCCTCGGGCGGCGAGGCGGAATGGAATCTCCTCGACGAAGCGCGGCGGGCCGCCGACACCCCGCAGGCTGAAGTGCGCTACCTGGCGGCTCTGGGGGGATTCAGCGATCCGCTTCTCATCGGTCGCGCGCTCACCCTCTACCAGTCGGATGACGTGCGTACCCAGGACGCCCCGTTCCTCATCGCCCGCGTGCTGGCGAGCCGGACCGGGCAGTACCTGGCCTGGGACGCCATCGAACAGCACTGGGATACGATGGTGGCGAGGTTTCCAGTGAGCACCCTGGCGGGTCTCGTGGAGCCCATCGCGGAGGTTGTGGATGAGGTTCTCGGGCGGCGCCTGCGCACATTTCTTGACGCGCACCCGATCCCGTACGCACACCGCCAGCTTGAACAGGCGAGTGAGACGCAGGCCGTGAACCTCGGTCTGGCCGAACGTGTGCGGGGACGACTGGCGCGAGAACTCGGCTTCGAGTAGAGGATCCCGGGGAAGGTCTCTCACCATCAGCCTCATGCCCGACGGTCTCTCACTGTCCCGAATGGGAGCAGGACCCGGGCCGCGGCGCCCGCCGCCCCTACCGCATCGCGTTGCGGGCCATAGTTCCACACACTCTTCGGAGACGCGGCACGTGGCTTACGCCTCGCGACCATGGCTCCCGAACGGACCGCACACCTAAAAGACTCTGAACCCTGGGCGCGGTTACGCTCAGGGTCGTTGCGGGCGAAGACGGCTTCTAGCCCTCTCGTGCGAGACTTGGATTTCCGTGTCGCAGAGAACCTCATCCGTCCTCTTTTCCGTACGGCCAGCCGCGACGGGCTTAGGTGACACGCGCCGTTCGAAATTGGACTTCCGGCCAATGTCCGCGAGGAGAGCGCCTTCTACAATCTCCGTCAGGCAGCCATCGGCGACT
>JAJZYZ010000108.1:0-291 GCA_021797815.1 Bacillota bacterium | reverse complement strand
CATGGCGGTGGCGTGAGGCGGTGAGTGCATGGTCGGAGCGCTCCGGCATACCGGGTTTCGGGCGGTGTGGGTGGGCCAACTCCTCTCTCAGTTTGGCAACGCCGCCTTCTCGGTCGTCGGCCTGTGGCAGCTCCAGCTGCATAACCCGCTTCTGTTGTCGGTGGCCGGCCTTGCGAGCATGCTGCCGACGCTTCTGTCGACGGTGGGTGGCACCGTCGTGGACCATGTCGACCCGCGCCGGCTCATGCTGACGACAGACCTCTTGCGGGGTGTGGGACTCGGCCTCGCACT
>JAJZYZ010000107.1 GCA_021797815.1 Bacillota bacterium | reverse complement strand
TATCTCGACGAGGTGGACGTGGCCGCCGACTCCCGCACCGAAACGTTCGTGGCTGCCCGGTTTCTGGTCGACAACTGGCGCTGGGCCGGGGTGCCCTTCTACCTTCGGACGGGCAAGCGCCTGGCCAAGCGGGTGAGCGAGATTGCGATCCAGTTCCAGCGCGTGCCGCATCGCTTCTTCCAGTCGCTGGACATGCCCGAGATCGAGCCGAACGTGCTGACGCTGCGGATTCAGCCGGACGAGGGCATCTCTCTCAAGTTTGGAGCCAAGGTGCCCGGTCCCACGATCCGCATCCAGGGTGTGAACATGGACTTCTTCTACGGCTCCACGTTCGCCGACCAGTCGCCGGAGGCGTACGAACGACTGGTGCTAGACTGCCTGCACGGCGACTCCACGCTGTTTACCCGCCACGACGAAGTGGAGACGGCCTGGGGTCTTGTGAGTTCGCTTCTGAACGCCTGGGCGCGGGAGACGTTGCCCATTCCCGTGTACCCGGCCGGTTCGGCCGGTCCCGAGGAGGCGATGGCGCTCCTCGAGCGTGAAGGCCGCCGGTGGCGGCGGCTTTAGGGAGGCGTCTTGTGGATCGGGAACAGAGCACGGTGGAGGTCCCTCTGGACGCGTTGTCGTCGGAGCGGGTCGAAGAGGTGTGGGCGGATCTTCTGAAGGCTGAGCAGGAGCAGGCGCACCAGGGCCTTGTGCGCACCCACACCCGGACGCTGGTTATCCTGACCGCGGCTGGCGGTGAGCGGCCCGACGTGGCGCGGGTGGCGCTCTCCCATCCGGGCCGTTACATCACCGTTACGGTGGGGCCGACGGCCGCGTCGCGCGCCGCCGTCTCGCTGCTGAGAGCGCCCGGACTCGGAGCCGCGTCGGAACTGGTCGATCTTCCCCTCACCCCCCGCGCGCACGACCATTGGGCGGAGGCCGTGCTGCCGCTCCTGCGCCCGGACATGCCGGTGGCGGGTCTTGTCACGGACCTCGGCCTCCTAGAGGGCGACGCGTTTTGTGAACTGGCCCTAAACCTCGACACGGTGGTGCTGGACACCCGTGGCATTTCGAGACCGTCCCAGCCGTGGGCGCGTGTCTTTGGCGAAAACCCGCGCGTCACGCCGATGGACCTGGCGTGGCACGCGCTCCAACCGTGGCGCGAGGTGACCGCCGCCGCTTTTGACCCGGACGATCTCACGGCCCTCCTGCCGGCACTGGAGGCGGTGGTGGCCGTGGGCGGCCCTGAGGCCGACAGTCCCGCCACCTGGCTTCACGGGTGGCTCGTGGACCGGACCGAACGGCAGCAGGACGAGCCGGCGCTCGAGTTTTCCCGTCACGGCGGCAAGAGCGGCCTCCGTTCGCTGGAGCTTCGGTTTGCGGGCGATGCGGTATGCCGTATCGCCGTGGCCGGCCGTCAGCTGCGGGCGGAAGTGGAGGTGCATGGACGGGTGGTGCACGCCGTGCACCAGGCCTGGAGCGAGCCTGACTGGTCCCGTCTCGTCTCGGATTGTCTCGCGCATGGCTATGATGCCGTGTTTCACAACACCGTCCGGCACCTGGTGGACTCGCGCGAGCATCGCTACGAGGAGGGGACCGATGCTTGAATTTCACTGGGACGTGCGGGACGACCTGGTGGCGGCGGCCCTCGACTATTTGGCCGAGGCCGTGCACACCGCCTCCCGTGAAGACCGGCGCGCCCGCGTCTCCTTATCGGGGGGATCGACTCCGCGCGCCCTCTTCGCCTATCTAGGCGCGCACCCGGACATGTTCCCCTCCGCCCGCCTTTCGCTCTGGTGGGGGGATGAGCGGCCCGTGCCCCCCACCTCCGACGAATCCAATTACGGCACCACAGAACGGCTGTGGCTCTCGCACTGGCCCGCTTTCGCGGGCGACGTCCATCCGTGGCCCACGGACCGCTCGCCCGAGGAGGCGGCCATCGCCTACGCCGGGGAACTCAAAACCGCTTTCGCCGGCGAAGACCCGCCAGTGTTTGACCTGGTCTTTCTCGGCATCGGCCCCGAGGGGCACACGGCGTCTTTATTCCCTGATTCCGATGCCCTCCGGGCCACCTCCTGGACGGCGGCGCCCTATGTCGCGAGCAAGGAGACGCCCCGCCTGACCCTCACGCTGCCCGTGCTGAACCGGGCCCGCACCGTGGTGTTCATGGCGGCCGGGGAGCAGAAGCGTCCCATTCTGGCGACGCTCAGAACCCTCGAGGGGCCGACGCCGGCCATCCCGGCGTCGATGGTGCGGCCGGAGCGGCCGCCCGTCATCCTGACCGACCCGGCCGGGGCCGGGCGCCGCTAGCGCGCAGCCAGCCGCCGCGCGTGTCTCTCACCATCCCGGACGTCGCTCAGAGGGCTCCACGATGCCGATGACGGCATAGGGTCGATCCTTCTCGATCGCCGCCAGCACTCCCGATGAAATCTCGTCATGGGTGAGCCAGCGGGATCCGCTCGGCTCGATGACAAACCCGAGAATGATGGTGCGGACGTCGATTTCGTCCGGTGCCCGGGGCGGCGGCGCATCATGATACCGGCTCCCTCGAATCACGTATGCGGTGATGCGCCGGTCCCCAGCGAGCGCCGCAATGATCTGAAAGAGGCGGTCACGCGCGGTCTCGTCGCTTCCCCACACCACGACCCGATCGAATGGCTCGTCGTTCCAGGCGGCCGTGACCGCGGCCTGAAAAGCTTGGGGGTCGGTGTCGTCCGCGCGATGCCAGTGGATGCGGCCTTTGTGATCGCCGGCCTGACCGCGCAGGCGATCCACGCCCGACCGTCCGCGGGTGATGACGTGAACCGTGTCCCCGCGGGCGATGAGACCACGCACGGTACCGGACAGCATGCCCGTCGCCCGCAGCATCAAAATGGCCACCAAGCGCTCCCCCATCTGACCCAGTAACTTTGAGCAACACCCCGCTTTCTGCCTCGCGGAGGAGAAAAGGCGGCGTAACCCGAAGCGACGGAGAAGACAATGAGCGAGAGGTGGACCCATGTCAACCCACGGATATTACCGTTTCCCGACAATTCATGGCGACCGCATCGTATTTGTGGCCGATGACGACCTGTGGACGGTCAACACGGGCGGCGGACCGGCCCGGCGGCTCACCGCGGGGCACGGGCCCATGTCGCGGCCCACCCTCACGCCCGATGGCCGGACACTCTATCTCGTCTCCCAGGATGGTGGCGAGCCCGACCTGTACCGGATGGACGCGGACGGCGGCCCCATGGAGCGTCTCACGTACTCCGGCGGGATCCGGCGGGTGGCCGGCTTTCATCCCGACGGCCGGGTGGTAGTCGCAAGCGGCGTCCGGAGTGCCCTCCGCGGCGTGCCTGAGCTCTTTTTCGTGGGTCCGGGCGGAACGCTCGAATCCCTGCGGCTGGGCCCGGCTTCCAGCATCTCCTGGGGACCGGACGGCGCCGTGGCCATCGGCCGCAATGTCGGCGACTCCGCCACCTGGAAAAGATACCGCGGCGGCACGGCCGGGGAGATCTGGCTCGACGCGGATGGCTCCGGGCAGTACCGCCGGCTCGATCGCCCGGGGGGTAATCCCGGTGCGCCGTTCTTCGTGGGCCACCGGCTCTATTTCATCTCCGACTACGAGGGGATTGCGAACCTGTACTCGCTGGACCTGGCCGGCGAGAACCTCCGGCGGCACTCGGATGCTGACCAGTTCTATATCCGCAACGCCTCGACAGACGGCCACCGCATCGTGTATCACATGGGCGGTGACCTCTACGTTTTCGATCCCGCCACGAACGAGACCCACGCCGTCCCGGTGATTTTGAACGGGCAGCGCCCCCACCGGCAGTTCCGCCTGGTGGATGCGGCCCCCTTTCTCACCGACTACGCTCCGCATCCGTCGCGTGCCGATCTGGCCATCACGGCCCGCGGCCAGACTGTAACCCTCTCACCCTTCAACGGTCCGGTCATGCGCCGGTCGCCAGGTTCAGGCGTTCGCACCCGCCTCACCAGCTGGCTTGATGAGCAGGACCTGGTCGCTGCCTACGAGTGCGACCACGAGGAGCGGATCGTGCGGTTAGCGCCGGGGCGTGATCCCGAGCCGCTGGTGGATCGGGATCTGGGTCCGGCGATGGAACTCGTGCCGTCGCCCGACAAGACAAAAGTCGCGCTCTCGACCCAGCGGCTTGATCTGTTCGTCATCGATGTGACAAGTGGCGAGGCGCGCCTCCTCGACCACTCAGACTTCGGCTTCCGGGTGGGCGTGGACGCTTGGAAAGAAGGCATCCACGGCCTCTCGTGGTCGCACGACGGCCACTACCTGGCCTACGCCATTCCGAACTCGCCGGACACGACGGCCATCCGCGTGGCGGAGGTGGAGTCGGGCACCTTGCGTACCGTCACCGAGCCGCTTTTGGAAGACATGAGCCCGGCCTTCGACCCCGAGGGCCGCTACCTGTTCTTCCTTGGCAAACGAGACTTCACGCCGGTCGCGGACCAGTTCGCGTTTGACATGAGCTTTCCGCGCGGCATCCGTCCCTATCTCATCCCGCTGCGCGCGGACACGCCCAGTCCGTTTCTCGGCGGTGAGAGCGAGGAGGGCGAGTCGAAGAAGCCGAAGGAGGCGGCAGGCGATCCGGACGACACGAAAGAGGATGGCGACGCGGCAGATTCTGAGGCTCAGAAGACGCTTGTCATCGACTTTGAGGGTATAGCCGAGCGCATCATTCCCCTTCCGGTGGGTTCGGGCCGGCTCGACTCGCTGACGGCTATCGCGGGCAAGGTCCTGTGGATCGAGCGACCGCTCGCCGCCGAGGATTCGGACGGCGAACCCCTGCGAGCGCTGGGCACGCTGATGGCGTTCGACCTGAAGACACGGAAGATCGAAGCGCTGGCCAGCCGGGTGCTGGACTACCGCATCTCCCAAGACGGCAAGTCGGCCCTCATCTTCCAGCGCGGACGCCTTCGCCGCGCCCCCGCCGGCGAGAAAGTGGATGAGTCCAAGGGAGATCGGCCCGGGCGCGATACCGGCATCGTTGACCTGCAGCGGGTCACTGTGCCCATCGATCCGGCGCTGGAGTGGCCGCAGATGTTCCGGGAAGCCTGGCGGCTCATGCGGGAGCACTACTGGGCGGCAGACATGGCGTCGGTGGACTGGCAGGCTATGTACGACCGCTACGCGCCCCTGGTGGAGCGTGTGGGAAGCCGCGGTGAGCTCTCCGATCTCCTGTGGGAGCTCCAGGGCGAGCTTGGCACCTCGCACGCGTACGAGTTCGGCGGCGACTACCCGCCCGGGCCCCCCTGGCCTCGCGGCGGGCTCGGTGCCGACTTCACCTGGTCCGCCCAACACGAAGCCTTCGAGATAGAAGCCATCGTGCGCGGCGACCGCTCGGTCGACGGCGAAGACTCGCCGCTCCGGCTTCCCGGCGTAAACGTGGCGGTCGGCGATCTCCTGCGTACCATCGACGGGGAGCCGGTGACGCTCCAGAACCCGCCGGATCGCCTTCTCCT